>CAWUIU010000001.1:0-39403 GCA_963922285.1 uncultured Oligoflexia bacterium
ATCTTTTATTATTAATCGACTTGGTACTCCATCATCATGAACTAGAATTGTATTTTGCCCGTGGGCAACTAAGCCAACGCCGTGTACACACTGCAAGTGATAAAGGGGCAACACTACGACTTCAAAATATTTTGTCATCCATTCTTCTGGACTTAAGCCTGATTTCTTAATTAAACAATTTATAAGAATATCTCGAGAGTTTTCGATCAACAAACCAGCCGTAGGTAAAGCTTTTTCATTAGTAGTAATCTTTGAATCGACACTCTCACGCCAAATACAACCTAACAACTCATGAAAACGATATGATGCATTTTCTAAAGACTCGAAATAATCATCCCGTACGCGTAAAGCTGAGTACTCTTCTAAACAAGAACACTTTTCATTTAAAAAATCATCTTTTCTCAGTAAATCAACCATAAAATTAGATATCTCATGACCATTCTTTATATATTTACCAGGAATACCTCTCACGCAAGATGTATTAAGAATTGACAGTGAAACTTTTAAATCATAACCATGTCCCACTATTTGTGAACTTAAAGTACGCAGAGAAGATTGCGCTTGATAAAGCTCTACTCCTTTACCTAGATCTATCATTTCACCATTTAACAATAACTCTTGAAACTGAATCTTAATATAAGAGTCCCATTGCCAAGGGTGAACAGGAATGAACAAATAATCCCTATCCTTAAGAGATCGAGCTCTTTGAAAAACGCTTTTATCGACAAGAGACATTGGGTCTAAGTCTTTACTCATTCCAGTATCTAAGTATTTTCTTTTAACAGCCAACCAGCGCATCTGAAAATTATTACCTACTTCTGGAGAATATTTATGTATATCATTTTCGGACCATCCAATCCGGCCCTTATTCATTATTAGTTTTGTATGACCTGGTAAAAGACGATCAACATCCTTAAAAGAAGCTTCTGTCAAAGTCGATAGATCCATCTTTTCAATTTGATCCAAATAGATCATATCTGAAAAGATTGTACGTCTCCCCTCTTCAATATAGCGACTAAGAGTATCATCATCGATTTCTAGAACATTCTTAAATTCAATAAAAAATGATTCAAAACGAAGAGGTAAGCGTCCATTTGTAATATTTTCTTTTACGAGGCTTTCTCTATTGATCTTCAAATTGCCCCATGATCCTTCACTTGCGATAAACGAATACGTTATAGAATCTGAGGGCCTGAGGACATAAGTGCTATTTTCAAGGACAGGACATAACGCCTCCTCAAAAATCAATTCCTCAATTGATTTACAGATGAGGTCACGTGAAACTTTATTATACTTTGCTAAACTAGATTCCACGATCATATTCCCAATAAAAACGACCTCTCTCACATTCTAATAGCGAAGCTCTCTTGTGGGGAAAATCAAAGTCTCTTATATGTCTCCAGCCAGGGATTTTCTCTGAAACTTTCAACATTTTCTTGTTTGTCGCTTTAGGCTCTCCCCAAATACGTTTTGTTCTACGGTCACTTTCAAATATATATTTGCATACGACAAGTATTGCATCATAGACAAATCTTGTCCTTAGCACATCTTTCTCCCCAAATAATAAGTGAAGTCCTCGATCATAAGTATCGGGATTACAATAAGGTGCTATCCGATCCTCATTTGCCCAATAGAGTTCGAAATAACCGACCGGTCGATCATCGAGTTCAACAACCAAAGGTGTTTGGAAAGGACTATTTTGTACTTTCTGAATGTATTGAAGAAGCTCTTCTTTGGTTTTATCCATTTCCCAGAACTCTGAAACAAAGTCCTGATTATGCCATTTATGGAAGATATCAATATCAGACTCTGTAAGGAGCCTTAATTTTACGTCTCTTCCATCAGTAAGAGTTGCCAGATAAACTGTATTTTTTAAACTTTCAATTTCTCTCAACTTCTTAAGAGGGTTTTCAATTTCATTATATAATTCCCATGGATTGGATATTGTGTTCTCATTATAATTTTTTAAAGAACATTTCATATTAGCTTTTTGAAATAATGTTTCCGAATTTAGTAGATATTTGACAAAAGAGGAGCTTTTATACTTTTGTGAGGCAAGAAAGGTTCGTAAATCATAAAGTAATTGTTCTTCAACCTCTGAATCTCTATTTGCGATTGCACTAATTGTTCCAAAAACTGTATTTACAATTAAATAATAGCCAAACACCTTATTTACATCTTCTTCTGATAGGATATTACCTCTCTGACCTTCCAAGAAAGGATACTTTTTCAAATATTGCTCAAAAGATTTTTTTGTATATCCTGTTCCCTGACAATCTCTAAAAATACTTCCAACAGGTCGACCTTCATCAAGCTCAACAATTATATTTTGCATGTGAGCTCCAAGTAATATTCCATATCCATGGGCAAGATCAAGATAAGGACAAATTACATTTTGTAAAAAATTATTAAACCATACCTTTTGCGAAAGTCGATGGTTCTCACTATCTCTTTCGATTATTTCAGAAAGATGTGTTTTCCCTGTATCAACTCTTTGTTCACAAAGTGTACTCAGCAAGTATTTATTAGTCTTTCTTTTCGTTTCAGAAAAGTTTTCACGAAATTGAATTACACTCTCATCATAAATATCACCATCACTATTCTTTAGAGCGACAGAAAATGGTTCATTAAGCAATTGTAATCTCGAGTCTGATTTAATGATCTCTTCATTCTTAAGAAGTAAATATAAATGTCGTCCTCGGAGTGTTTCATTACTCTTAAGATGTCTTATGGAATTTGTGAGTCTAATATCCATAGAATATTTCATTTGAAAAGGTGATACACTATTAAACACTGACCTCATCGAACTAAGAGAGCTATAGAGAAGTTTTCCCTTCCCTAAAATTTCAAATTGAGGTGGAAGGATATCTTTTTCAAGTAGTCTTTCTAATTGCCATGGGTGATAAGGAAGTAAAACCTCGTCTTCGCTAATCGCTACACCAGGAAGATCCTTTTCAATAAGAAAAGCTATTTCTTTTTTTAAGTTATAAGAATCAAGAGAACTAATTAAATCTTTTGCCTTTACTCTGATCCAAGTTAATCTAAACTCACCTTTAAACTCAGGAGAGAAACAAGTTAAATCGTTTTCCTTCATCCCCTCTTTGCACTTTGGGTAAGGATGAAAAGGATGGCCAAAGAATAGCTTTTTTTCTGATTCTAAATAACTTGAGACACTGTCATCAATATTAAATTTTAAAATATTAGCAATATTATTTCTGCTGTCGATTACACGCTTACAAAAAACATCGACGTTTGGTGAAGCTGAAAAATTTCTAGCAACAATTCGAACGAATTCTTGAAAGGATATGTCGTCACTATTTAATTGAATTTTACTTTCATATGAATGTGCACCTAAACTCGACTTTTTTTCAAAAGGTATAGATACTTCACCTTCAGAAAGTAATAGTTTTAACTTATCATCAACAATAACTCTATTATCAGTGTTAAAGTCTCTAATTAATGAGTTTACAAAACTTCTAAGACTAAACTTATTCGCTACTTCTAAATACTGCTTTTCCATTAAAATACCACAAAGAAGAAGGGAAGCGATGTCGAGTTGCTTCCCTTCAAATAGAAAGAGACTATCTTCTGCCGAGAAAACGTGAAACAGTGAAATCAAGACCTACATGACTTGAACCTTCACCACAAGTTACTTCAGCAGAATTAGCTGGGAACATGATTGTGACATGATGAGGATGACCCCAGTAAAGATATTCATTATCTGCTAATTGTGTATCAAGAATTTCTTTACCTTCAGAACAGTCAACATCATTTTGAATTGCGTAGGCTTTTGACTTCACAAGCTTTATCGTTGATGCACTATTATCTGCAAATAGGATTGCGCTGTAGCGACAAGTTGAATTATCTACTTTAAAGCTAGCTAATAACAATCCATTGTCAAGAGACTTATCCGTCCTTAAGACTTCAAATTGAACATCAAAATCTTGATGTGACAGAGGTGCATCAGCTTGATCTGAAAATGCTCCACACTTGTAACCTGTATGCTTCGCCTCCCATCTTTCTCCCTCAAGAGTTAAGTCAGAAGCTGCTAAAGTACCTAGTGTGAATAAAGTTAATAATCCTGCAAAAACTGTATTTTTCATAAATTCTCCTTTTGAATGATGATAAGGAGAAGTTATTTTCATTTGTTTGATATGTCAAACTAAAATAAATTAAATCAAATTTAAATAGGCAAGGCATGACACCCTGCCTAGGCAGTTTATCATTTCAGAGCTTGGATAACCATTTTTGCAAATAATTTTGATGACTTAGGATCTCTCCCCGTTATCAATCGTCCATCGACAACCACATAAGGCCTAGTAGGGTCCCCTTCAGAATACAGAACTTGACCAATTTTAATTAGAATACCTTTAACTCTTTTATAACCGGTTACTTTTCTATTTTTCGCAATCGGTAGGCCATTACCGCCCAAGTTATTCGCAACAGCAAGTAATCCAGTAGAGGAACACAATAGCGCTACAACTTTATTTTGTATCATTGCTTCAAATAAAATCTTATGAGCTGTTTCATTTGGAAAAAAATCCTCCCAGGCACCATTTCCACCGACAAACACTACAGCATCAAAGTCATCGATATCAACCTCGCTAAAAGTCAAATCACTTTTCACATGTGGATACTCATTTTGCTGTCTTTGATCTGGCCGTGCCCCACTTTTGTACTTTGTGGCAACTATCACGTCCATCCCCTCACTTTTAAATTTAGTAAATGGTATCTTAAACTCGGGTCCATAGAATCCATCAGGAACCATCATAAGCACTTTACTTTGAGCTTTAGTCAAATTCCCCATTACCATCATTAAAAAACTTAGAATTAAAACTTTCATAAATACCTCCGTAGATTGATAGGCAATAAATACTATGAAACCAAGTATTAAAAAAATTTAAGTTTACTATATCTGGTATAATATTTATAAATAGCTATGGATTTAAACAAAATTAAATACTTCCACGCAGTTGCTAATACGCTTAATATATCTAAAGCCAGTAAACTAGTTCACTTATCTCAACCTGCATTAAGTATTCAAATTCAAAATCTTGAACATGAACTTGATCTCAAATTATTTTCACGTACAAATAGAGGCTTGGCCTTAACTGAAGAAGGAAAAAAATTACTTATTTCTGCCAATGAACTTATTCGCTGGCAACAAACAACATTAGAAAATATAAATGAACTAAAGAACATTTCCGGATGCATTAAAATCGGATCATATACTACTGCAAGCTCTTATCTACTTCCTTCTCTCATCGCTCCATTTTTAAAAAAGCATCCTGAAGTAAAAATTTCATATGATTATTCTGACACTGATATTATAATTGAAAAGATAAAAAACCTTGAACTTGATTGTGCTATAATTTCAGAAGCTCCAAAGACGACGGGTTTGAGTATAAAACAATTCTTTTCGAGTGAACTCATTTTAGTCGCCGCAAAAAAAAGAAAGATTCCAAAAAAATTATCAGCAAAAGATATCGAAGACTACCCCTTTCTCTCCTATCCTCTCAGACGAGACTATTGCTATCGTATGGTTGAGAAAAAAGTAGGGAAGCATTTAGCAAAAACAAATGTAGCGATAGAATCGACTAGCTTTGATACACTAAAACACTCACTTCTAGAAGACATTGGGATTACCTTTATGCCTCGCTATTTAATAGAAAAAGAGTTAAATTCAGGGTTGATAAAAGAAATACAGTTAAAGGGATTAAAACTTCCAATTGAATTTTCGATAGTTACTAAAAAAGATAAAAAAATTTCAAATAGAGTTAAAATGCTTATCGATTATATAATCAAATAAAAAAAGGGCGCAATGCTCCCCTTTCAAATCTTTTTTTAACACAGTGAATTTAAATTGGTTCAGCGACAATTAATAAATTGTTTAAACTATAATTATCAAAGTCAGTAATTGGAATTCCTTTTACTTTTATTTTTTGGCCTTCCTTAAAGGAATTGTAATCATAGAACATTATTGTAACATCAGAATTAAAAACTTTTGCTTTATAAGAACAAGCATCTCCCAAGAAGTATGGATCATGCTCTCCACAATCAGCTTCATTCATGATAGTAACTTCATATTCTACCGCAATATCATAATCAATTGAAAGATTTAATCTTGTCCAAGCGTTACCATCATATGTATTTATATGGTTTTCACGATTAACCGTATTACATTCATAGAATCCGTACTCATGTGGTCCATCACTTATATACTCTGTGAATAACTTATAACCGTTGTCATCTTCAACAAGAGTAATCGTATTATCAAAATATTCAATACCATAACTAAATTGCCAATTGTCATTTCCATTTTGGGAAATATCAACTCCATAGTAAGTTTGAAGAACAGGGTCCACATGTCCCCCCTGATCATGAAAAGAATTATGGTGATTTAAATTAACGTATTCAATACTTAATTCACCACTTGCAGAACTTTTTTCCATAAACATTAAGTCAATTCTCTTAGCGACTGTATACCCTTCATTTTTTGCAGAACAAGATAATACGACCTCTGTGTAAGTATCAAAACTTGCATATACACTACTTACGAGAATCAAGAATGATGCCATTAATTTTTTCATAAAAGTCTCCATTTCATTTCAATTTGGAAACTTATACATAAAAAGAGAGAAAGAACCAATAATTAGTGAGTATTTTACCCGCACAATAATTATATGCTTCCTATCATAATATTAGATCTTTTCCTTAAAGCGTAAAAGTAAAGTCTTTTACCAGCATACCAGGGACTTTAGACCCACCGATATGTCTAATATCATATGTATCGTTTGACATATGTGTATCTGAAAAGTTCGTAACCTCTTGCAGACCATCACCAAAGATATGATAGAGTGTTTCATCAAATCTTAAGTCTTTAATAGGTCCAACAATTTCACCATTCTCAACCCATAAGCAACCAAATCTCGTCATACCAGTAATTCTTCCATTTTGGCGATCACTCCAGTTTAGATAATGAAGGTCACTAATATAAAGACCAGTCCCTATTGACTTTAAAATATCATCTCTTTTTAAATTTCCCTCAGATATGAATGGAGAACGTGGAGATTCACTTGATGATGCCTTATTGGAGCTTAAACCAAACTCTTTTTCTGTTTCTGCACTTACAAGAAGTGAATCCATTTTACCATTTGTGATAAGAGGAAGAACTTCTTCACTAACTTCACCGTTATCGTTAAATTTCGGACATAATCCCAAAGAGAAATCCTCTTTTAAGCTAAATTTTGGCGAAAACGTTTCCTTTCCTTCATATAACTTTGCAAGAGGACAGTTACCTGTCTTATATGAAGATCCAGATAAAGCACCCCAGCTCATAGTTCCAAGTATTTCATTTACAGCCGATGGAGCTAGATAAACATTATACTTCCCAGGGGAGACAACTTTATTCTCTTTCTCAAGTAACTTTAGAGCCTGAACAGATTCATTAATTTTCTCTTCAAACTCACGACGATCAAAATGATTTCCTGAATATGATCCCTTCACTGCTTTTTCTTTTTCTGTATAAAGACTATAATCAAAATTAAATGTCGAACTTTCAAACCAATGATTTTGCCCTAAAGAATTAGCATTTCCTCTTAAGACAAGTCCAGTAGTTAAGTAACCAGCAAGATCAATATTTGCGAGATGACTTCCTAGAAGGTCAATGAACTCAGATTCACTAGGTAGACTTCCCTGATTAACGACTCGACTTGTTCCTGCATTCTTAATATCTGTAATGAGAGGACTATCATGAAGAACTTCAATCTCATTCTGAAGCTGACTTAAGTACATGCTAACGTTAGAGATATTTTCGTCGTTATCAAGACTTAAAGATAGAGAAATTTCAGACTTCTTACTTCCTTTTTGTATCTCCATTGAAAACAGGCCCTGCTCAACGTGAGTAATCTGTCTTATCCTTGATTTATTAAGACGAATAAAAGTTGTATCTTCTCCAGAAAAGTTCGTTGTTAACGTCTCCCCTTCTTTCAAGTTATCAAAGCAGTACTTATTTACATTCTTATAGATCGTTTCCCAATTCATTACATTCCTCCAAAGACTTCGATGTCATTAAACTTACAAGTTGGAATTGCATGTCCAACTCGAATGACTTGATTAGGCTCTCCTTTTCCACAATAAGGGGATCCCCAGACTTCAAAAGTATCTTTGTTACCCACATGAGACAAATTATTCCAAAAAGAAACCGTTTGCCCACGATAATTAGGGTTTTTAACAACGCCCTTAAGCTCGCCATCTTCAATGAGTCGCCCGTACTGACACCCAAATTGAAATTTATTTCGATAATCATCAATAGACCATGAGTTATTAGTCTCCATGAGAATTCCTCTTTCCGTTGATGAAATCATATCTTCCATCGTAGAACTTCCAGGCTCGATATTAATATTTCCCATTCGATCAATTGGAGCACGATTCCATGAAGTCGCTCTTGCTGTACTAACACCAGGAACTCCTGATCTCTTTTGCGACTCAATCCCGCCAATACCTCTTTTTAGGATTCCGTCCTGAATAAGGTATTCTTTCTTAGCCTCAACTCCATTATCGTCGTAAGCAAAGCTGGCCATCTCTCCAGCAAATGTTGGATCGTAAGTAACATTCAATATATCTGAACCATACCTAAGGGAACCAAAATCTTCAGCAGAGATAAAACTCCATCCAGCATAGTTTCTCTCATCACCTAAAATTCGATCGAGTTCCAAAGGATGGCCAATCGATTCGTGCACCTGAAGATAGAGTTGATCTGGTGTAAGAATTAAATCTCTCTTATCGCTTGGACATTCAGGAGCATTTAATAATTCACTCAATTGAGATAGAATCCTTTGATTTTGATTTCGATAATCATTACGGTTTATAAATTCGGCCCCAACCTGTAGAGGATGTGCCCCGATTCCTCTTCGTTGAATGATGTCACCTTTTTGACCAGTAGCTGATGCATCATAAGTAACAAAATTAAACTGTTGCTGCCAATCAGATCCATTACTACTGATGTAATTGATATCAGTCTCAGTCAGCATCGCCCAAGCACTAGACTCAAAAACATAATCAGCTTTTGAAAGTTCAGTTGTCGTCGCTATTAAAAACTCTTGAATCTCTCTTGGTCCTAATTGTGATATGCCACTTTCAAACTGAGATTTATAGCTACCTTGATTAGCCGGACGAATACGATCATCAAAAGGATATATATTATATTTTTTAGCAGAAGTAGCTAAGTCTCTTGCTCTCTCAAATGCTTTTGAGACTCCTGCTGGACTAAAGTCACTCGTACCAGCATATCCAAGCATTCCATCAATCATCACTTCGACCATAAGACCATGGTCAATACTTGTGCTATTGCGATCAAGTTTAGCATTTCTCGAAGAACGAAATTGAGTCTTTTCACGATACTCTCTTATTCCCCACCAGTCTCCTGATGTTTTAGCATTTTTTACAATACTCTTTAAATCTTTCATTTATACCTCTTTAAATTTCTATCCAATATCTCATAACTTTACTTTCTCTTCCTTCAACTTCAGCCACTTCTTTCAAAACCCCTTGATTTGCTTCAATTGTCTTCTGTGAACCAAAATTATTTTCATCACAAGTTACTAAGGCTTTTGAAATCGATTTTATATTTTCTCGAATGTAGTTTAAACTTTCTTTCAATATCGCAGTAGCGTATCCCTGCCTACGATATGTTGGACAGACACCGTATCCAATATGGCCCCCAACTATTTTAAGAGAATCATTTAATTCGTGTCTTATTGAAACTCTCCCCACTATTTTATGATCTTCATTGAATGCAAAGAGAAAAGTCGCAGGCACCATTTCTAAGTCAAGCTTTGTCGTATCATCTAGCGCTTGTAATATTTCAACAATTCTTTCGAAATTTTTCTGAGCCCTACTTTCCCAAAAGTGAACAAATGGAAAATGACTTTCCCAGTCTTCATTAATTGCTCGATAAAAATCTTCTTTATCTTTAAGTTTTAAATGGCGTAAGTATACTTTTTTCACGTGATTGGCAGAATAAATGAAGATATAAATTTATCTCCTTTCTGCTTAATTTTGAGAGTGGAATTATGAAGATTCAAGAATTCTTCAACTAGTTCTAAGCCTAATCCAATTGATTGATCTTCCAATGTTCCTACTTCACGTATTTTGATCTTAGAACGATCAATTTTGTTTACCAGCTCAAAGTTATAAGTCATATTTGAACTATTCGTTAAAGATAGTTTTACTTCACTACCTGGCAACGCATATTTATAAACATTAGAAAAAAGATTATAAAAAACTTGATACATTCTTTCACTATCAGCCTCAAGGTCACAAGTATCTTTTTTTACAATATTTAATACAAGTTGTTTTTGACTATACTTATCAGTAAATTCAGTAATTACCTTATCTAAAATTTTCGCTAACGAAACATTCGATTTTTCTAACTTAATCCTTCCACTCGTAACAATAATAGTTTCAAGTATATTGTGAACGATATTTAAAGACTTTTCTGTACTCTCTTTCATCAAAGAAAGTACTTCTGCTCTTTCTTCATCACTATCAAGTGAATCAAATAACTCAACCATACTATAAATTGCCCCGAGAGGAGAACGTAAATCATGGGCGACAAAACCAATTAATTTTTTAAATCTTTGATTGGCTTTTAATAATCCTTCCTCTTTCTCTTTTAATTCTAAAAAACTACCGATAGAATTAGCCATCATCGAAATAAACTCCTCTTCATATTCTGAAAAGCCAATCTCTCTTGCTAATGTTGAAGTAAAATTTAAAGTACCAAAGAATGTTTCTCTTACATATATTGGAGCTGATATATAGGCTTCAAGTTTCATGTTTTGATAAACTGGATGCCCTTTCATTTTTTCATCTTTTCCAACTTCAGGAATCCCAACAACTTTTTTCGAAAGAAATACGTCATAACAATATGTATCTTTAAGTGGAAATACATCTCCCTCTTTAATAGCATTCCCTGGAGAGGATGCATCACAGACGATATAATCTTCTCCTGATATTTTAGAAACAATTCCTATTTCCATATCAAAAATTTCCAAGCCAGCTTTTAAATACGAATTAATGAGAGAATTAAAATCTGTATAATTACTAGTTGTAATTTTATGAATCAGTTTTAAGTTTTCCGACATCTTCGTCATCTGATCAATTTTTGTAAGATTATTTTGAGATTTAAAGTATAATTCGTTATCAATAAACTTTCTATTTTCCATAAAGCTATTTTAACAGAGTTAGACTTGATAACAATGTAGGCAGCACAAATAACGGCTAATTAATACCTAATATTATAGAGAATAAACTTTATTTGCTTTAATCCTAGCTATCTTATTTTTTAACTCAAGATTAAGATGATCACGTATCGATGGATTATCTAACCTTTGATAAAGCCACATTATCATAAGTACATCTCTTGCTCTTACTAAAGATGGCAAAATATCCAAGTCTTCCTGTCTGATATCTTGGAATTTAGCATATCCATCAATAAGTGAGAACTTCATTTTCTGCGCCTCTTTTTTACCTATTCGCTTAAAGAAGTTGGAAGAAGAATAAAAATTTACAGCAATATCATACAACTTAATACCAACTCCACAATCATCAAAGTCAATTGGAGTAATTCCATTTTTATTCCAAATCATGTTACCAAAATGAAGATCTGCGTGAATCAAAGCTAATTTGTCTCTATTCTTTTTCTGATAATAATTAATTTCAGAATACAACTCTGAATGTATTGGCTTTAAAACCTTATAAGCTTTTGGATTGTGTTCATTTATCAATTCAATACTTCCAAAAGTTGCATTTTTCCCAAGAAGACCATCAACATCCCAATAATCTCGATCTTTTGATCTCATTTTCACCGTTTGCAACTCACCTAAAAGGTGCCCGATATTTTGAAAGTCTGTTAACGACTTTTTATTTTTAATGAAGCCATCTTCCCAACTTAAGATATCAATATATCTCTTTCCAATAAGTGGATCTTTGCAAGTGATAACATACTGACCATTTTTGGCAGCATAGGGCTTTTGAACATTAATTTTAGTTTTACTTGCAATCATCCTAAGCCACTTAAGCTCTTCTTTTATCGCAGATAATGAATGATAATCGGCTCGATGGATTCGAACGAGAAAGTTCCCCTTCTTCGTTGAAAGTTTAAAAGTCGTATTTTCTCCATGATTAACAAACTTCAATTCATACGAATTAAAATCATAATGCTTAAGAATATTAACTGCCAGCTCTCTAAGTTTACGAACTTGACCTAAATATGTGAATTCTTCAAGCACTCTCATAAGTACACTACTCCATTCTTAATGTTATCTCTTTTAAAATAATATCTTTTTCAAGTGGCTTCGCTACCTTCCAACGTTGCTTTTCCTTTTTTCTCATTCCACAAGTTTGGCACTCGAAGAACTCACCTTCATAATCACAAATCGACATACATGGTGAGTCATAAGTACCTTTCATCTTTTGCTTTTCAATTAGTCTCTCGCTCAGAGAAGTTTTATCAATTCTTAACATCATTACTCCATAGTGCATGCTCTATCAGCCAATCCTTCGTAAGTTATTAACATCATATCGTAAGAAAGTGTAATAATTCCACCTTTGCACTCTTAATCGTTTTCTTTCATAATGTAATTAACACACAAAAGGAGAACAATTGAATACACAAATTACAGAACTCACGGAAGAAATTAAGAATGAAATCCAAAGAGAAATCAAGGAGCTTGAAGAAACTCTTACAGGCAATATGATGGAAGATATGGATACACGCAGCCAAATACATAATCTAAAGATGAAGCTAAATGGTGTAAAACCAGTTGATAGCTTCGTTGACTGTATTGGCTGCGGTAGTTAGGCTAAATTAAGAAACTACTTTTACATTGATAGCGCAAGGTCCTTTGCGACCTTCGCCTACTTCATACTCAACATTGTCGTCTTCATTTAATTGTCCACCTTCAACACCAGTGATGTGTACGAAGATTTCCTTGCTTCCATCTTCAGGAACGATGAAACCAAAACCTTTCTCAGAATTAAAAAACTTTACTTTACCTTGTGCCATTACCCGGCCCCCTATACTTTAATTAATACTCCGCTTAGTACTAGCCCTTATTACACTTTCTAAAGGATTTCCTAAACATTAGTACTTTATCCCAGGATTTCCGGTTAAACAACAAAATAAGATCATCAATATATTCAACACCTTAGACATTCTTTATATACAATATTAAGGAAGTTTATGCACAAATTTATGTAAATTACACAAAATCACAAAGGAAAATTTCGGAAAAATCTTTATATCAATAAAAACAAATTCATAAAAAATGTGATTTCGTCATTTCCTAATTAACTACATTCAAAAAGTTAAATACATCTTTAGTAAAAACATCTCTGCCTAATGTGCTTAAGTGATTCCAGTCATGAAAATATCTTCTTTCTTTTAGCTTTTCTCCATCCAACCATAGATTTATATACTTAAAACCATATGAAGCGAGTTCTTTTTTAAAAGTATCAATTCCTAATTGTGTAATTCTATTTTCAAAAACAGGTGCTGGCATGGGAGGTTCGATAAAGAAGACATTATCACTACTTTTAGCAGTAGAAATGATTGAGCTTAATGCAGATACTTGAGCTACATTTATTTTTGGTTCTAAACTTAAATCAACATTTTTGCCGCTATTAGCAAATTCAGAATCTTCAATTTGCTTCATCACTTTGTTAGTATAACCTCCACGATATGAAAATTTACTCAAAATTGAATTCGTTATAAAGAAGGAAAGAAAGTCATCATTATTTTCATTCACTATTAAGCTAACAATTTCTTTTCTTGGAACATTAAGATGATCTAGTCCTTGTATTATCTGTTTTTTAATTTCTAAGCTACCATGACTAAAGACACGAGAATCACTAAGTCTAGGTTTAGCGATCATTTTCAAAGAATAACTTTCGATGATAAGATTCTTCACTACAACTTCTTTTAATATCTCTGGTAATATTAAGCTTATAAAGTAAGGATCAAGACCACTATATGAGAGAGAGTATGCACGACACTTACATAACTTTTCAAAAAGTTTTATATCATAGCTTTGCCTAGTATGACTTGACCCAATAAATAAGTAATCCAACTCTTTAAATTCAGACAAACCATTTAGTCCATAACTCTTTGGCGCAATATACTGAGACAAGTAATTCTTTGACACAACAATTATTAAAACTAGTACAAATAATATTGCTGCTGATTTTATAGAAGTTTTTACAAACCACTTAAAACTGAAAATAGATGAAGCTGTTTTCATTAAATTTTCCAAATAGTATAATTACTAAAACTAATAACATATATGCTAAATACTCTCTTAATTTAAACAAATTTTTATCTCGACTAAGAAACTGTCTCCTTTCCAAAACAAAGAATATGAAAAGGAAAATCAGCGCAGCAATGAAGTGTCCAGCTGACCGACTATCGTATGTAAACGGTAAGACAATAGACTTTATATTTTCAAATGTGATGGAAAATTTTAAGACGATACTGGACATTATGCTAAGAGCTTCATTTACGCTCCTTGCTCTAAAAAAGATCCAAGCTAGAACTACCAAGTGAAAAGTAAAAAGTACCTTGAATATGTATAACATCCCTTTTGTCTTTTCTTTACTATTTGGAAAAATTAACTTTTCAACCTTAAAATAAAAAGCATGTAGAGCTCCCCAAATCAAGAAAGTCCAATTAGCACCATGCCATAGGCCACTAACAAAAAATACAATGAGAATATTGATAAAATTCCTTAATTTAGTAACTCTATTCCCGCCAAGAGGAATATAGAGGTAATCTCTAAACCATGTTGACAATGAAATATGCCATCGATTCCAAAATTCAGCAATACTTGAAGAAAAATACGGATTTTTAAAATTCTCCATTAATTTTACACCAAAGAATCTTGCTAATCCTCTCGCAATATCAGTATATCCAGAAAAGTCACAATAAATTTGAACAGCAAAAAAGTATGTCGCGACGATCAGACTAAGTGCTGATGCTTCATCTGGATTTGCGTAAACATTATTAACATAAACAGCTAGTCTATCAGCAATAACGACCTTTTTAAAAAATCCATAAATAACAAGTTTGCAACCTTCAATAACGTCATTATTTGAATATGTGAATTTCTTTAATTGAGGAAGTAGCTGAGTCGATCTTTCTATTGGACCAGCGACGAGTTGAGGAAAGAAGCTCACATAGAGAGCAAAGTTGATAAAATTATCTTCAGGCTCTCTTTCTCTACGATAAATATCGATGGTGTAACTCAATGTTTGAAATGTATAAAATGAGATCCCCACTGGAAGTATAATCGATAGAGGTTGGAAAACACCTTCTTGATTAAATAAAGAAAAATATGTTTCTAAAAAAAAGTTTGTATATTTAAAGTAAAAAAGAAGGCCAAGGTTTATTCCGAGACTTAAAAATAAAATCGCCTTTCTTTTAACTTCACTTTTTTGGTGATGAAGTTTCTTACCTAAAAAAAAGTCCACCACCGTTGAAAATACAATCAATCCAATAAAAAATGGATTCCAGGCCATATAGAAATAGTAACTTGCCAACAATAAAACGATCGCTTGCATCCGTCCCTTTGCGAGATAGAAGCTTACAAGTACAACAGGCAAGAAAATTAAAAAATGAAGAGAGTTAAATAACATATCACCTCATCAATAATTTTAGTAAATGGTGCTATCGAAGTAAAGGCAATAATCAATACTTTCAAGCACTTACAACACATATATACAATACAGATATGAAACTCTAAATTTATTTAATCTCGTAAAGATTACAACGAGTTACGCTTAAATCATAACTCATATTTGGGAAAGTTATAGTGTAACTTATGATATAAAAGAACTAGAGTCTGATCTACAATCATCTTCTTTCTCAATTATTAAACGTACAAGTTTACGATTTGAGAAATATGCGAGAGTCCATTTCATAAAAACAAATAACTTATTGCTAAATTTAATAAGAAATAGAACATGTACTAAACACCATGATAGCCACGCTACAAAACCAGAAATCCTTATGCCATGAAAGTCCATGACTGCCTTATTCTTACCTATTGTCGCCATAGTCCCTTTATCTAAATAGCGAAAAGGAATCTTTTTATTTTTTAATAGTTGTTTGGCGACATGTTTACCTTGCTGACTAGCAACAGGTGCTAAGGACGGAAGCACATTTCCTTCTTGTATAAAATTTGCACAATCGCCAACAATATAAATATCATCATGACCTTGTGGATTTAAGTAATAATTAACCATTGCTCTTCCCAAATTATCAATAGGAATATTTAATTTTTTTATTAAAGGTGACGCTCTATTCCCCGCTGCCCAAACAATATTTGAAGACTCAATAAACATATTTGAAAGCTTCACTCCTCTTTCATTTATCTCTAGCACACGGTGTCCAAGAATAACTTCCACCCCCAACTCTTCGAGTAGAGATTTTGCAGCAAGAGATAACTTCCCTCCATAAGCTGGCAAAATATTTTCCCCTCCTTCTATCAGATAAACCTTAGTCTTTTTTAAATCGAAATAATGAAATTCACTCTTCAATATTTCATAAGCAATTTCTGCAAACGCTCCAGCTAACTCAACTCCAGTTGGACCTGCACCAACAATAACAAAGTTTAAACTCTCTTTATTATCACGCTCCCCTTCCTCAAATGCTTTTAACATCCTATCTCTGATTGAAAGAGCATCTTTTAGATCCTTAAGACCAATTGCATGCTCTTTCCATTGATCATTTCCATAGTAAAAAGGCTCAGAGCCAGCAGCAATTATTAACTTATCATACGAAATGTTTTGACGATATTTGCAATATATAACTCTTTTCTCTTTATCAATTGTGACGACCTCATCAAGAATAACATCAATATTCTTCCCCTTTCTCAGAACTTCCCTTAATGGGGCAGCTATTTCACTTGGACTCAAGGCTGCTGATGCAACTTGATAAAGTAACGGCTGAAACAAGTGGTGATTCTTGCGGTCAATTAAAGTGACATGATAGTCTTTATTTATAAGCATTTTAGCTATTGATAAGCCTCCAAATCCTCCACCAATTATGACAACATCTTTCATTTCATCCTCCGAACTGTATTGTTTACAATATCGCCCAAATTTAATCTTGAAACAATAGAAGAAAAATGAAATAGTTAATTTCCAATATGGAAACTATAAGAAAAACGTCTTTTGATAGAATATATGCTCTTCAGATAATTAATACTGTGATTAAAGAAGGCTCTTTCGCTAGCGCAGCTAAAAGATTAGGAACAAGCCCCTCTAATATCACCAAAGAAGTGCAAAAACTTGAAAACTACCTAGAAGTCAAAATATTCAAAAGAAGTACTCGCTCGCTTGCTGTAACCCAGGAAGGAAAGATTGCGATTGAAAGATCAAGGAAAATACTAAGTGATTTAGCTGAACTTGAAGATGAAGTAAGTGGCTCAATAGGCCAAATACGTGGGCATTTACGAGTCACTGCTCCAACAACTCTAGGTCAAAGTCTTATTGCCGAGATTATTGCTGAATATCAAAAACAACAGCCTTATCTCGATATCGACTTAAGGTTAACAGATAGGATACTAGATCCAATTGAACAAGATATTGATCTTTCAATTCGAACAGCTTTTCAATTAAAGGATTCCAGCCTCTTTGTAAAAAAATTACGAAAACTTGATCGAGTAATTGTCGCTTCTCCTGCATACTTAAGTCATTATAAAGCCCCAAAGAATCTTGATGATCTGTCAAATCATAACTGTCTCTTATATATGAGAGGAGATAGCCCTTTTATCTGGAGTTTTACAAGAGGTACAAAAAAACGAAATGTACACATTCAAGGAACTTATAAGTCTAACAACTTGTTCAGTTTAATTAAAGCTTGTGAAGCAGGTGTTGGTATTTTAAATATTCCTCGATATCTAGTGGAGCAACAAATAAACGATGGTTCACTGAAAGTAATTTTAAAGCAATGGAAACTTGATGCTCACAATGTCTTTCTTCTTACAACTCGTCGTCCATCTCAAAGTAAGAGACTCAATTCACTTTTAGAGTTTCTACAAGAATATTTTTAAATAAAAATAGCCTTGAGTTTGCGCTCAGAGAACTTGTAACCATTGTTAAAAATTATTTTTGATTTTATTATCGAGTTCGACATCTTCAATCATAATACCATCAACAATGAAAAACGGAAGTACATAATGAATCTCACACAAGGTCCGACCGGTCGATTCAAGTTAACTTCTCCAAACACTTCAAGATAAGTATTCTACCGTAATTACTAACCTTTTCACTAAATACTTCGATACCATTATTATTACAAAACTCAAGGGTTGCCTCTGGATGGGGCTGAAAAGAAATAATCTTATAGTCAGGATAATAAAATCCCTCATTATAATCTTCTTCACTAAAAAGAAACTTCTGTGCCTCTTTTGGTGCTCTTTCCACCATAAAACGATGAGCAACAATAAGCTCTCCCTGCAATTCATCCACAAAGAGTTCATTATGCTTTGCAGTCAATCTTCTCTTTCCCAATATTTTTTCATCAATATCAGGTATCTTAACAACATTTGCTCCAAATAAACTTGCTATCCATTGATGCCCCCAACAAAAAGAAATTGTTGGAACTTTATGACTCATACATCTCCTATACCATTTTTCCAATTCAATTCTCCATTGAATATCTTTTGTTAAACTAGCAGATCCACCAAAGATGAAGATTGCAAAAATGTCCTTAGGGTCAATCATATATAACTCAGGTTCTTCTTTTAAGCCAGGTGTAAAGTAGAGACAATCTCTCTGAGTTAATCTCTTTATATTTTCAAAACATTCAACTTCTGCCACGTTTAGCGCAGGATCAATGACAACAATAAACTTTTCTTTCATATCTACTCAAATTTTTTCATGAGTCCTTCTTTAAGACTTAAAAAATTTACTGGCCTAGACATAAAAGCATCCATTCCAGAGAGGTAACATTTATCTACATCTTCTTTCATTGTACTTGCTCTCAAAGTAATTATAAAGAGCCAACTATCTCCAAGATTTGTAAAGAATGTTCTTATCACTTCATATCCACGCATAAGAAGCATATAGGAATTTGTTAAAATAATATTGTAGTGATATTCATCCTCTAACTTTCATTCAACAACACTATTCCTGGAAATAGATCAATTTGTCTCTAAATTCTTTAGAAGGTCAACAACAACCCTTAAAGTCAAAGACCTTAGCAAGGAACTGTACTAAATAGAAAGAGACTATAAAAAAATCTTATGCTATTTTAACTTTAGTCCGACAAGAGCCAAATATTTCTTGTCAGTAAATATCGCCTTGATAATTATAACAAAACCAAGTTATTACAATATTTTGAGCAAGATTATTCCTTATACTGCTCTGAAACTTCACTTCTAATAAGACTTCTTAATTCCTGAAAATTAAATCTTTGTAGTGGTTTACCGTTAACAAAGAACGTTGGTGTTCCTCTAACTTCAAGTTGACGAAGATCCTTAGTGTCTTGCTCAATGATTTTTCCAATTTCTGGATCTTTCATATCAAGATTTAACTTGTCCATATCAAGACCAATTTGTGGAAGCAGTTTAAAGATGACCTGTGGCTGTGGATTATGGTGACTCCCCCACTTTGGCTGATGTTCAAAGAGTAACTCCATAGCCTCCCAATACTTACCCTGCTTACGAGCAGCTTCAAGAGCACGTATTGCAACTTTTGAATTTCTGTGAAAAGGCGCATATCTCACAACAAGTTGGACCTTCCCATCAAACTCAGTGATCAATTTCTTAACGGCAGGATAGAACATTCGACAGCTCTCACACTCAGGATCAAGAAATTCAATTAGGAAAACTTTAGCATCTTTATTTCCATAACGAGGAGAATAATCTCTAACAAAGATTTCAGCACTTTCTTTGACCAAGAAAGTATAATTCTCAGCTTGAGACTTTTTATAATAACTGCCTCCTATAATAAAGGCTGATAACATTAGTGCACCAACACCAATATAAAGATAAATATTACTATTTTTCACGAGTAAAACTCCTCCAAACAAAGAATAAAATAATTGCCAATATGCTAAAGGCTATAAATGAAAGTATTGGAATCGTGACAAATCCAAACCAATCGATGTAAACAGTTGAGCACGAAACTCCCTCCAAACAGGGAGAAGCAGACTCTGGAACAATTTCATAGTGTAATAAATTATGATAGAGAGCGATTACCCAACCTGTAAATACGAGCGGTAATGTAAAAGAGAAAGTCTCTATTTCTCCAAAAGTTGATCCAACTCCAAATAGAAAGACCAGTGGATACATGGCAATTCACTGATACCAACACAGAACACATGGTGGGAATTCCATAATCTCGCTGAAGAATAAACTACCCAAAGTAGCAAATAATGAAATCGTCCAGGCTAAAAATATTGGAATTGATAATTCTCTTTGTTTTTCCATAGCTATTCTTTAACATATTTCATATGATGTCGTCACTTGCCAACTAGTGAATAATACAATGAATGTCCAACTAAAGTTTACAATCGAAAAATTGTTTCATTCTGATGAAAAAATAAGCTTTAGCCTTGTGCAAAATTTATGGAGCAATTATGGAAGTTTACTCCGAGTTAACAACTCGCAACAATCATTTATTGTCAAAGTCATTAAAATTCCAGACTTAAGTAATCATCCCCGAGGATGGAATTCTTCAATTTCCCATAACAGAAAAAAGAAATCGTATCTCATCGAAAATAACTGGTACGAAAGATACAATTATGCATTGAAAGACTGTTATTTTCCTCGTCTTATTACTTCAGGGACAGTTAACGAGGAGCAGTTTTTAATCTTGGAAGATTTACAAATAGCGGGCTATTCCCCAGCCCCAATTGATATTTCTGAGTCAATTAAGCTCGTAATAAAATGGTTAGCCTCCTTTCATGCTAACTATATTATGGTTGCTCCAAAAGATCTTTGGAAAATTGGAACCTATTGGCATCTCCAGACAAGACCAGAAGAGTTCGCAGTTATGGATAATAGTGCCTTAAAGGCAAATGCAAAACAGATTGATGAAAAGCTAAACCAAGCAAAGTATAAAACGATTATTCATGGAGATGCAAAACTAGCTAATTTTCTCTTTCATAAAAGTGAAAATAAATGTGCTGCTGTTGACTTCCAGTATGTAGGAGGTGGTGTTGGAGTTAAGGATCTCGCCTATTTTCTTAGTAGCGTTTACGAAGAAGATGATCTTTTTAAATATGAAGAGACCAATCTTGACCTATACTTTTCAACTCTGACAGAAGCACTAGCATCAAAAATGACCACAGAACAAATCAATGATCTTGAAAAAGAATGGCGAACTCTCTACTCTTTTGCCTGGTGTGACTTCTATCGCTTTTTATTAGGATGGTCACCTGGACATTATAAGATTAACAAATACATAAAAACGAAAACACAGGACGCACTAAAATGTCTTTAACAAATGATCAACTAATAGTCCTAAGAGATGTGGCCAAAGAAGCTGCCCTTGAGGCTGGTAAAATTATTTCATCACGTAAAGGATCAGATCTCGTGATAAATGATAAAGTTGGAGGTGAAAATCTCGCCTCATGTGTCGTTACAGAGATTGACCTAGCAGCAGAAAAAGCAATTCTAAAAATACTTACACCAACTTTAGAAAGATTCAACTTAGGCCTATTAACAGAGGAATCAACAGATGATAACTCTCGTTTTGTACACGATTTCTTTTGGTGCATTGACCCTCTTGATGGAACTCTTTGTTACTCTCGTGATGAGGATGGCTACAGTGTTTCGATTGCCTTAATTTCAAAAACTGGTACACCAACTATTGGTGTTGTTTATAATCCAAAACATGACTCTCTCTATTCAGCAATTAAAGATCATGGAACTTATAAAAATGGTAGCAAGCTTAAAGTTAACACTGACAAAAATGAGCTAACTCTTCTTTATGATCAAAGCTACTTAAAATATCCACTTTTCCAAGAACAAATTGATCAAATAGAAAGAAGTGCTAAAGAATCAGGATTAAAAGGTGTTAAACTATTTCATCTTGGTGGTGCTGTGATGAATGGAATCACAACTATTGAAATGGCACCAGCTCTCTATTTCAAGTTTCCCAAAAAGTCAGATGGTGGTGGCAGTATCTGGGACTTTGCTGCAAGTTCTGTTATTCAATCTGAGGCAGGTGGTTTTAATAGTAACTATCATCTTCAACCACTCGATTTAAATAGAAAGGAGAGCACCTTTATGAATCACGAAGGTGCTATTTATACTAGTAATAAAAGTTTGTTAAAGTATATACCAAAGATTTAATAATCCAGTCGTAGACTATCAAAGTCAGCCGCACTATGGCGATCTTTTAACTGTTGATCATCGTCGCCCCATGTTCGATTGACGAGCCTCCCACGAAGAACGGCTTTCCTTTTAATAAGATCATTAGCCCAGCGTATAACATTTTTATATTCAGAAACATTTAAAAACTCAGCGGCATTGTAGAGCTTTCCTTGAACAAGTGCTCCATACCAAGGAAAAATCGCCATATCAGCAATTGTATACTCATCACCAGCAATGTACGGATTATTCGCTAATTGTTTATCAAGTACATCGAGCTGTCTCTTTGTTTCCATTGTAAAACGATCGATTGGATATTTATATTTCTCAGGTGCGTACTTATAGAAGTGACCAAATCCCCCACCAAGGTATGGCGCTGAGCCAACTTGCCAAAAAAGCCAGTTAAACACTTCAGTTCTCTTCGCGGTGTCTGTTGGCAAGAATTTGCCAAACTTTTCTGCTAGATACACAAGAATCGAAACAGATTCAAACACCCTAATATTCTTACCATCACTCTTATCAACTAATGCTGGAATTTTAGAATTTGGGTTTATTTCAACAAAACCAGAATTGAACTGATCTGCCTCTCCAATGTTAATCAAGAACGCATCATACTCAGCCTCCTTAACTCCTAATTCGAGTAATTCTTCAAACATTATTGTTACTTTTACTCCATTAGGAGTTCCCAGTGAGTAGAGTTGAAACGGATGGCTTCCAAGAGGCAACTCTTTTTCGGTTCTTGCACCTGCTGTTGGACGATTTATTCCAGCAAATTCTCCACCATTTTCTTCATTGTATTCCCATACTTTTGGCGGCGTATAAACATCAGTCATATTTACTCCTTGATCTAGATAAGTGAATCAAAAGGCCAAGTTGTTACTCTTTTTGATTACCTTGAAACAAATCAATCACTTCTTGCTCTGTTAACATTTTGGTATTGTTAGCAAAGCTATAATTACTAGGCTTTGAGTCAATATAGATCTGTGTCTTGAAGCTAAATTCATTCTGTTGATCAATAAGACCTAGATTAAAGTTACAAAATGGATTGTTCTCATCTTTTAATCGGTAAAACAAATTAGTCCCACAACTTTTACAAAAACCCCTCTCTGCCCATTCACTAGAGTCATAAATCTGGACAAACTCTTCACCTGTAATATCTAAATC
This sequence comes from uncultured Oligoflexia bacterium, assembly GCA_963922285.1. Taxonomy (GTDB): domain Bacteria; phylum Bdellovibrionota; class Bacteriovoracia; order Bacteriovoracales; family Bacteriovoracaceae; genus Halobacteriovorax_A. The sequence goes on from CAWUIU010000001.1 coordinate 23,547, forward strand.
AGACTTTACATCAATAGTAAGAGCAGGCCCTCCATTCCACTTTCGACAAATAGAGCAATGACATGATTCAAAGCCACTACCATTTGTAAGAAATGAGAACTTAATTTTTTGACAAAGACATGAGCCTGTTACTTTCATCTTTCACTCCTTAATAGTTTTTCAACCTTCTTTTCATGATATTTAGTTCTTCTACGTTTAACCTATCGCAAACTTAAAAAGAAGCCATTGCTTTAAAATATTAGTTTTTTAAATTTCATTTGATTCTATATTTTCATGTACTCATTCTAACAGGGAAGAATGGATACACAAAATTAACTAATACTACTAACCGTAATATCAAATTTTCCATATTTCAAATCATTAGAAAATGGCTTTTTCTTAAAATTGACGATAACGCTCTCCCTCTCTTCTTTAGATAGAGACTGGAGAATTCGATCATTCTTATTATATTTATCATCACTAAAATATACTTGAGTCGTTAGCTCTTCGTAACCTCTTCGGTGGACTTTTAAATGAATATGAGCAGGTCTTACCCAATTAGCTGTAGCATGATAATGCCCCGGTCTAACAGTTTTAAAGCTATACTCTCCCTTATCATTGGTAAGCGTACGTCCCCAATATTGGAAGTTTGGATCAAGCTCGGCAGGATTAGGATCTCCAGGGTGATTATATTTTCCAGTGTCACAAGCTTGCCAAATTTCAACAAGTGCATTTTTAACAGGCCTACAGTTATTGTCAGAAACAACACCCATTAGAACCACAACCTCTCCTCTGGCTCCAAGTGTTCGTCCAGCAACTCTCGTTAAGTCACTGTCTTTGTCGAATTGTTCAAAAACAGGATAAAAAGGTCCCTCGGTTTGAGACGGTGTAAGAGAACAGGAGCTTGCACTTGTTGTCTTATTAACTAAAAAAAGTGATCCAATTGATAAAACAGAGTTTTTTAAATATTTTCTTCTTGATAGATCTTTCATACTTACCTCCAGTAATTAAAATTATTATCTTAAAAACTGAAAGATAAATACAATAACATCTATCCCCCTCTGTCATATAAAATATTTATGAAACAACTCTAGTGTTTTGGTAGAAAACTACTCAAATGATACCGATCTCTTGTAGCGACATAATCTTCTTGAGAACCCATTGCAATAATACAGTCCCCCTCTTCGAATAAGTAGTCTCCACGTGGATTAAAGACAAATTTACGATTATTTTTTCGAATTCCAACGATAATAATTTCTTGCATTTGTGGTCCAATTTCAGAGAGCTTTTTATTAACTAGTTCAGATTTTGCTGAAACATAAAGGTCTGCCAGTTGGACAGGAACTTCTTCCCCGTGGCTTCCACGCATTCCCTTAATATTTAAAAAATCCTCGACACCTGGATTGAGAACACTTTCCGCTACATTTAATCCACTCATAACAAATGGTAGAACAACTTTATCGGCACCAGCTCTGAGCATTCTTCTTTCAGCACTTCTCTCATTTGCTCTTACAATTATGTGAAGGTCTTTGTTAAAAGAACGACACGCTAAAGCGATATAAAGTCCATCGGAATCATTATCTACGACCGACACAAGAACCTTGGCTTTATCTACACTGGCCTTCAAAAGAATATCATCATGAGCAGCATCACCAACAATAAAAAAGTAGCCTTCTTTATTTAACTTATCCAAAAGATTTTCTCGCTTTTCAATAACAACGAAACGAACACCTTCCTCTTTAAGACGTTTACAAATGATTTCTCCCATTCTTCCAAACCCACATACTACAGTGTGTCCTTCAAACTCTTGAATCTTTGCTTCCATCTTCTCTCTCCTTCTCTGAGTGAAATCTATACTGGCAATATAACTTAGAATTGTAGATATACTAAAAGTTACTAATCCTACTCCTAAGAGGAGCAATAATATCGTAAAGACTCTGCCTCCTATTGTCTGCGGTACAAAATCTCCATATCCTGTCGTGGTTAAAGTGATGACTGTCATGTAAAGAGCATCAAAAAAAGATAAATTTTCTAAATGCGCATAAGTAAGGGTTCCTCCCAACACTATCATTAATATCATAGCTGATATTGCAGCAATTTTCACAAAAGCATTTCTTGAGTCCATATGATTTTTATCGTCAAGTTTTAAAATTCAAAGAGTAAAACAGATAAACAAAACCGAAATGGTACATTTTTCCGGCAGTTTTACTTATTCTTTTTTTTGGCGACCAACTTGTACTCCTCAACATTTCAAAATTTGACATTGGATCTTTAAGAACAAAATAGAAAAATGATTGAAGGTAAAATAGCATTACTTCATTTACAATCTGCTCACCTGGAGAAGTTATTTTACAAACTTCCACTTTACATAGAGCCAATTTAAGCGGCTTTTTACAGACTTAAAACAAACATCTACTTTACTCTTCTTGACATATTTACAGATATTTATTTCTACTTGAAAGTACAAATGCTTTACGAGCAGAAGATATTAGGCAGCTTTTTTATCTTCTTCGATATGACCAAACAACTCTTGATCAAGAGACTTAATAAAATCTCTCCACTCTGACGATGGCTTTACCAGTTTTACACCTACTCGATTGCTAAACTTCCAACAGACATAACCTTTTGCCCTAATCTTCTTAGTGTCGAGAATAAGATCAAAAATGACGATAGAGTTTTCATTTGCGTCCATAAATAGACAAACTCCATTATCGGAGACATCTAAAACTCTAGTCTGAAATGACTCTCTCCCTGCGATAATGTTGCTTTTTAAGTTTACTGAAAAACGATAAGACTTTCGATGAGTTAAAATACTTCCGTTCTCTAGCGTTTCGTCAAGAGAACTTAAATTCAAACTATTATCTACAGTTTTTAGCTCCATCTCTGTTAAATTACTTAAAGCAGAAGAAGAGCTCTTCAATGTTTCATAAAACCCATCTGAAAAGAAAACCTTTTGAGCGATTAAGCTTCTTTTTTCGATTAAATCTTTAGGCTTTCCCCATGGAAATGTTTTAAGAAGACGATATAGATTTTTTTCAAGTGGTGCATTTCCATATAATTCCTCTAATCTCGTCAGGTATGTTTTCTTATCGACAACAAGTGAACTACTTTTTAAATTGTTAACACCACTATGCTTCTTAGTATCTCCAAATAATTCAAATCCACAAATGTCTGTATAAAATGGAACAACAGACTTTCTTATTGTTAGAAAAATGTAATCTAGCTGTAAGGTATTTAAGCAATAATCCAAAGCTAGTAAAGCTAGAGGAAGAGAAATACCTGTGTTACGAGATCGCCATTTTTGTCCAACAGTCAAACAAGAAAATTCTCCGATAACCCCAAGTCCTCTAAAGTCATTCACATTGTTAAAATTATCAATAGGAAGCTTTAAATGTGAATCCAAAATAACTGAAATCGTACCAACGACTTCTTCTCCACTCTTGGCAATAAAAATCGTCGTCGTTGGCATAAAGTTGAATTTAGAAATCCTCATTAACTCATCACTATCAGTCATTTCTAATCGTCGATAGTTGCTTTGAACAAGTTCTAAAGCCTGTAATACTTCTTCTTTGGTATCTGCAATTTTAAATGTAAAATTATTATCATCTTTGCTAATACTTGCACTGAACATAAGTCTTGTGAAGTGACCACGTAGTCCATCAGGAAATGCTTTAAAAGCTTTCCACAACAATACTCTGATCAATTTACTTAACGCTCGCAAGTTCATACTGACTTATCGTCCGAATAAGCGAGAACTTTAATCAGATATCAATCTATTCAAATTATCAGCTACTTAAGATCCCAAAAGGCTCCCTTCTCTTTCATTTCTTCATTTCTCTTAGGATGATGCGGATAAAATATTTGATCTCCATTTCTCTTCTTTTCACCTACACATAGATAAAATACATCTTCAGAGGAATGATTAACGATTGTATGAGAAACACCAGAGCCTGGCTTAAAGTCTACTCCTGTCATAGCTTCTACTTTATATTCCTTGTCATCTAGAACGATATGCGGAGAACCTTTTAAAATAAGAACAAACTCTTCTTCAACTGAATGGGCATGGGGCCAAGAACTTCGATTTCCAGGAGGTAGCTTCTCTAGCCAAATAGAAATATTATCAAAAGAATAATCACTTACTAGATTTACTCCATGTGTGAGAGGCTCTTTGTCTTCTGGATAGTAGCAAGGTTTCTCAGGAAGATTCATATATCCATTAAATATACTAACAGACTCATCCACAAACTTATCAGTTTCACTTCCTGGCATACCATCATGCCCGCCGAGAATTTGCTTTGGCATATCATTCCACCATTTGTCTCCACACTCCTCTTTTAAGCTTGGATCAAGATGGAAGTGGTACTGATTATCTTTCTTAGTTCTATCGCCAGAAACGAAAAGCTCACAGTCTTCTCCTGAATTGTTAATAAAGCAGTGTCCAACTCCTGTCCCAGCTTTAAAGCCTATACTATCTCCTGCCCTCATTTTCTTTATATTCCCGTTGAGCCAAAGATCGATCTCACCAGAAATGATAAAAACAAATTCGTCTTCTAAGCTTTCTGCATGTGGTTCAGAAGTACGATAACCAGAAGGAATAGAAAAGTAATGAGCTGCAATTCTTTCAAAACTAAAAAACTTTGAAAAATTTGCATTTAATCCGCCAACCTTCAACTCTTCATTTACGTACTCACTTAAAATATTATCCTTAGTAATAAAATGACCATTAACAGTTGGTAAGTATTTTCCTTGATCAACAACTAACTTTCTCTTTGCTTCCTCTAGACTTAACCAATAATAGTCAAATCTCTCTCCATTATCTGAGTCATTAGATATAACAGTGTGTGACCAAGACTCAGGTAGATCAGAAGACTCTATTTCGAAAACGTGACGCATATGAATTTGATTTTTTTCAACAAATTCATATTTAAATAGTCCGAGATGATTTTTTACACTATCAAACTTTAAGCCTGACTCTTTAAAAACTTCACGTAAGACACCTTTTACTGGATCTTCATTCTCTTGTATTGTTCCCGCTGGAACTTGAGGATTCACTTCCGGTACACCAGGATGATCAAAAACCAAAACTTGAAGTTCTTTTCCTACATAACGATAAATATATGCAAGAACCTTATACTTAACTTCCATATGACACTCTCTATTTATTAATAAGTCGTTATAGATAGTCTTCTATATTAGAGACCATAACTTTTATCTCATCTCTAACTCGTCTATAAACTCGTAAGATTTCTTCTTCGTTAGAAAGGTTCTTAGCTAAACGTGGAGGGTCATCAAAGCCAGTATGAATAATTTTTCCACCAGGAAAGAATGGACAATTCTCATGGGCATCTGAACATACAGTAAAAACAATGTCCATTATAACATCCGGTAGCTCGTCAGTTGTATTTGACTCATGAGTTGATATATCGACTCCGACCTCAGACATTACTTTAACAGCGTAAGGATTCAGACCATGTTTTTTTGTTCCTGCAGAGTAGAAGCGAAACTTATCTGACTTTAGAGCTTTTCCCCAGCCCTCAGCCATTTGTGATCGACATGAATTTCCTGTGCATAAGAAGAGAATATTTTTCATATAAAAATCATAGTATGTTCTACGATAATTATCCAATGATATTTTTAATCATTAAGAGACAAGGATTGTCTTTATCCCAAAGATCAGGAAATACCTCTAGCTGCCTAAAGCCACAATTCTTATAAAACAACCTTGTCTTGCGATAAGCTTCATTCTCGCGCTCAGAACTAAGAGTTTTCACCTGTAAAAACTCAACATTAAGCTGTCTAAGATATTGCTCTGTTGCTTTTATCAATTCCTTACCTATTCCAGATCGATGGTACTCAGGAGAAACTCCCATGACATATATCTCATATGCATATTCAGAGTGCTTCTTTAGAGACAAGAAACCAACCACTTGATCATCTATTTTAGCTAAAACCATAGGATAGTTTTTTGAATGCTCTCATAAGAAAGGGTTGAGCTCTCTATTCCAAACCAATCAGGTAGTTCTCTTAAAATGCGATTTGTAACTGAAGGATCACCTTTTTCAATAACATAAATTTTCATTTTATAAGACTAGCATAATCTTACTTGCAATCAACTTCAATTTTTTTGAAAAATTTTACTTTAGTGAAAAGATTAACCATGAAAGCCAATCCATGTATTGTGAAAATATTATTCAAGAATAAGTTCTTCCAACAAAGTTACAAGAGTCTATAAAAAACGACTTATTACTTTGTCGAAAGAACTTATTGCTTCTTGAACTAAGCTGGTCTTACGTTTATAGCACAAGGACCTTTCTGTCCTTCACCCATGTCGTATTCAACTTCATCATTTTCTGCAAGAGTACCGTTAGATACAGCAGAAACGTGTACGAATACATCTTTCCCACCATCATTTGGTGTAATAAATCCAAAACCTTTTTCATCGTTAAAAAACTTAACTTTTCCAGTTGCCATAAAAACTCCTATTAGTTTATTAATTCTAAATTTACTTTAGAACTATATATTTTCAATTCACCAGTATTAATGAATCCATTTTTTCGCCAAAATTTCTTATATTTTTTAGTCATGAGATAATTAATCATATCTCCCTTAACAATCAAGAAAAAACTATCTTCTTCTATACGACTCTCTAACACATCGAGGATCTCTGTTAGATCATTTAAGTCACTAAAGTCATAAATAAAATAGACTTCCGCACTTGGGAGTCTAAACCCTTGCTCTAGAACATTTTCTCTTATCACTTCACAATTTAAAAGATTGAGTTTTTCGAAAACTCGATTCGCTTCGAGTTCTCTCTGTTTCAAAATCTCATAGCCAATGAATCTTGCATCAGGAAAAATCGAGTTCATAACAAGACCCACTCTTCCGTATCCCGCACCAATATCGACGACCTTAGTCACTTCAAACTCGCTTAATAAAGAAAGTGCATCATAAATATCATTATAAGGAGTTTGCAGAGCTTGAGGGTGGAGACCAATCCAAGTCTGAGTTCCATGATAATGCTGTTTCTTATTGCTTTCATCATTATCTTTATAATAAGCACGATATTTCTGAAGAAGCTTTACTTCTATTTTTGCAATTTTATATCCAAGCGCTTTATCTAAAAACTTAGCATGCATTCTTGGATGAATATCTTCGACTCGACTAAATGTATCTGGATTTTTCACAAGAGCCTGAAGGCTTTGTACTTTTTCATTTACTAACATTAAATTCTTCTTCGTATCCTAATACGTCCTCAATTGTTGCTGTAAGTAGGATTAAAATAGAAAAGGAACTAACGTGGAATTTACTATAAAAAAACTAATACAATACTTGCTCATAAAATATACTAAATATGTACAACATACAACTAAAATATGACACTTGACGACAAATCTACACAGATGCCGACTTAAAAATACAAAGATTACCATTATCGATCTTAATGACTGACTCCCAGGCAATCTCAGGCCCTAGCTTTGTAAACCACTGACTCGCATTGCCTTTCGTTACAACAGATATCGACATTTCTTTACTAATTTCAACCATTTGCCTTAGTACATGAGTATAAGTTTCCTTGGAGAATGGGTCATAAAGATAGTAAACATCCGCTCTTGGAATGCTAAAACTCTCTAAAGAAAGGTCTTGCTCAATAAACTTTAAAGAATCTCCAAGATCAAGATATTGTCATTAAAACGTCTAAAGCATTAATTTGTCATTTCAATATATTTAAGAGAATCTTGCTTATAAGGAGTTTCTATGAAGAAAATAAGTTTGTTACTTTGTACTTTATCAATATTAAATATCAATGTTTATGCAATCTCAGGCAAGGTAGAACATGCAACACTAACAAACTTTAATGGTGTTCTCTATATCTTTGCCAAGGGCTATAATTCAAAAAGACCGATGCCAACGGCAGTACTTAGAATTGAAAATCCTAAATTCCCTATTAATTATCACCTAACTAAAGCCAACGTGATGATTCCAGACACACCATTCGTTGGACCATTCACAGTAACTGCTCGCCTCAGTAAAACTGGTGGCGTCATGGATAAGAGTGGTGGCGAAGCTAGTACGACAGAAGCAATTAAGGCAGATCAAAAAGACGTCAATCTTAAACTAAAATAAAAAAAGGGACTCTTTTGAGTCCCTTTCTTTATTATCTATAATTCAGTTATGAATGGTATTTCTTTATGAGGCATGAAGACTTCGGCATGTATTGGTCCAAGCCATAACAACTCTGAATAGTCCTCTTCAGAATTGTAAAGATCATCAAGCGTAAAGTCTAAACTTATATTTTCGAATTTATAGTAGGAAATAGAGGCTGAAGCAATCATTTGAGAAAGGTAGCTATCATTATCCAAGACGAGGCGCTTTATTAAGCTTATTTGATCACTACTAAAAAAAGACCAGTTATATCTTGAGGTCGAGAAATATAAAGATAAACTAGCACTGAATTGTCCTTTTAAGAAGTTGGCCTTAACGCTACTAATTTCTCTTAACCTTTCTAAGTCCTCTGCACACAAAAGTTTACCAATCTGACAAGCCATACGGATTCGATTTTCTAAAACATCAAAAGCATAAGTGAATTCAATACTATATTTATCCGCAAGCTCTTCCACCTCTTCAGTTCCATACCTGTAATAAGAATCTTTTATCTTTTCCAAAGCAAACTTAATAGCCTTAGAAACTTCACTACCTATATGACTTGCTAAAACAGTATAACGCCTAGTCACAACATTATTTGATAATTCAATTTTTGGCTTTAAAAACCCAAGCTCTAAAAGGTATTCTGCAAATTTATTAGCATTTTGATACCTATACTTTGAAATAGCATTTTCAACAACAATCCTAGTAGAATAGCTATCTTGAGCACTCATTTTCGTTCGAGCATAGGCGTAAATGTATTCATGAATCAATAATGTAGCCTTACTCTGCCTCGAATGAGATATATAATTGAAAAGTCTCGCATCAATATGAAGTTCACTATACTCATTTTGGCTCCGTTGTATCGCCATTGTGGTAAACATACACCTTGACTCATCAAGGATTCCTATAGAGTTTGCATCTTCTTTTTGAATGATCGCCGTATTGTGAAAACGTATATTAGGATATTCTATAAGTTCAGTACCATAATAAATCATTTCAACAATAGTAAACACATTATTGTCAAAGCGCTTCGCTACTCTAAAAACGTAGTCAGTAATTCTTTCGTCTTTCTTAATATTCATAATTTCAGGAGACTCTCCCTCAATACCACGAGGTAGCTTTGCTGAATAAAGATCAAACATCTCAATTGAACTAATAGAATTTATAAACTTATCAGGAATTGGTGCATGCTTCTTTTTGAGAAATTCACGAAGCTCACTAGATTGTTCGATGAGGTGATCCATAAAACAAACAACAGCATTGCCACCTCCAGAGCTCCATCCACCTCTTTTTAGAACATCTGGGTTTCCTATTTTTTGATTAGAAATAAGTTCGATATCAGCATGAACAAAAAGCGATAAGATACTAAAAAGTAGAACAATACTTGTCCTCATAAAAATCTCCTTTCAAAAGTTAATCGTTTCATAAACATTTTAGGTCAGCAACAGTTGACAGGTAAATTAAGAAGAAATTATTATTTTACAATAAGTTAACTATTAGGAAACTATGATCTATAACTACCTGGAATATCGTAAATATATAAAAGATACTGTTGAGCAGAAGAAGAAAGTTGGGATGAAAATGACATATGAATCATTGGCGACTTCCATTAGAGTTCAAAAATCGTATCTTTCAAAAGTTCTAACAGGCAACGCAAAGCTCAACAGAGATCAAGCTTATCTACTCTGTGAGAGTTTTAAGCTTAGTAATGAAGAAAAAGACTTCTTCTTTCTACTACTCGACTATGATACATCGGCAATTTCAAACAGAAGAAAAGATCTATTAAAACAAATCAAAGAAATACAAAAAGTAAAATGTAGACCCAAAGAATATATCCAAAGTAAGAGTATTATCAGTAAAAATGATACAAATCTTTACTATCTTGATCCTCTTCATCAACTAGTACACATGGCCTTAACAATAAAAGAATTTAATAAGAGTCCTAAAGCACTATGTGACTCTTTAAATATCTCAGAAGAAAAGTTTACATCCATTCTATCTTCTCTAGAAACAATGAAGATCATCGAAATAGATAAGAATGGCATAAAAGTCTTAATTGAAAGTGTCCACTTAGAAGATCAGTCTAGTCTCTATTGGCCATGGAAATCTCAGTTAAACAATATGGCAAACTCAAGATTACAATATAAAAAGTGTGATGAGGATATATCATTTTCTGTTGTTTTTACTTGTGATCAAGAGACTAAAGAGAAAATTCGAAATGACTTCTTTAAGCTACTAGAAAAATCACAAAAGCTTGTGAATAAGTCGAAATCAAAAAATATGTGCCAACTAAACTTTGATCTCTTTAAATGGCTGTAAACTCATAAATAATTATTTCAACAATATATTTTTGACTTTCATTCGAGCTTGAACTGTTATATTAAATAGACAATATTTACGAGAGGTCACTATGAAAAATCTGATTAAACTTTCAATCGCAGTACTACTCATTGGATCAGCTTTTGCTGCAAAACCAACTTTGAAACTATCTAAAGATATATTAAAGACTGCACCATTTTCAGATCAGTTTTCAGAAGATGGCGCGATGATTAGAAATATTGATTTTAAAGCTGTTAATAACCTTATTCCTCAACTTGAAAGAACATTTGCAAAAGAACTTAAAGGTCAGAAGCTTGAAGATCGTGGTGAGTCTCATATTACCGTAATTACTCCACCTGAAGGAAAAACTGGTTTCTTTAAAGGCTCCAGAGGTATTGATCTCGTTCTACCGACAAAGAAAATGATTCAGATGTATAAGAAAAAGATGCAAGAAGCGCTTTACACACCACTATGTATTGGGATGCAGCAGAATAAGGACAAGTCAAAAACCGTTTTCTATATCGTCATTAATTCTGAAGATATTATTGATATCAGAAACAGTATCTATTATTACGTTCAAAGAAAAGATAAAACTATACCATTTCATCCGACGAAGAATTACTTCTCTCACATTACAATTGGTTTTGTTGGTGGAGATGTTCACGGAGTTGATAAAAGTAGTAAAAGTTGTGTTGCAAATATTGAGCTATTTTAAAAGCTCTTCGACGCCTTTAATCGCCTCATCCCACCAATGAGGCTGAGTGATATCATCCTCAGCATAGGCCTTAGCAAAGCCAGGCTCGCGCCAATGAGATGAGAACCAAGCATCAAATTGAATATCTCGATAAGCACTCATCAACGGAAATAGTTTCTCCCACTCATCTTTGAATTCATTAACTTCTCGATAATATTTTAAAATAAGCTCATGTTGAATTTTTCTCCTCTCTTGAGGATCCAATTCATCAGACAAGGTATCTAGCTTCCAGCCAAAACTTAAAAGCTTAACATCCATTGCGATAGGGCCCACTTGGAAGTCATCAAAATCGAGTATAATTGGCTCGTCATCCTTCCAAATAATATTACCTATTGTGCAATCACTATTGATTCTTTGAAAATGAGACTCCCTCACTCGTGTTAAATAAGGATGAGCTTTTCCATATCCAGACATTCTAATCAATTCACCAAAGATGTTGCCTGACTTTGTTCTCTCTGCAAGTCTTATAGCGGGAAATGTCTTAACTTCTAAGTCATGACCTAATTTTTGAAACACACACTCATAAAGCTTATGACTAAACTGGCCTCTCGAACTCTCGAGCGCTTTCTTTGTCACCCCTAAAACAATAGTATCAGCTCTTAGTGATACTGAGGTTATGAAGAATAAAATAACAACGAATCTCTTCATGATAAATAGATTTCATAGCCCTGAAATTTTATTGTAAACAGAGGATTTGATCGATTCGACTTGCTAAGAAATGACGAATTTCACCATGCATAGCTATAGCTAGAATATAACCTCGATACTAGCAAAACCAAAGAGGATACTCGCAAAAGTATCAATGGAATCATTTTCAGCACCACCATCAAGATACCCCACTCCAATTCCAAGATTAATATTATTAGAAATAGCATAGTTTAAAACTGCTCTAAAATCGGCAGCGTAACCAAAAGGAGACCAAGACCCTTCGAGTTCAAGATCTAGGTTTAATTTTTCAGTGATCAAAATATTAACTCCAAGATGGAGAAGTGGAACAAAGCCAACATTTTCAAACGTTGTCTCACGCCCATCTTGACGAATAAGTGTATACGCATCTCTAATCTTTCCTGTAAAACCTATTCGGTATTTAACTCGACCTTCACGATTAAAGTGATAAATATAGCTTAATCGATAACTATTAAATTGATATCCTGCTTGAGTCTGCTCTCCTGCAAGAAACTTAACACCATTAAAAAATAACTCCGAATCTGAAACAAATGAGTTTTCATACTCTAAAGGGGCAAAGAGAAGCCTAATTTCATGCTTATCTTTAAGAATTGCACTTAAATACATTCTTAAAGCATCAACACTTCCTTCGCCTAAATCTATTTCAGTTGCGTTTTCATCGTTTCCAGGAGCCTGTGTAGTATTAGAGACAACTTGGGCTTTTCCGAGATGGACATCGAGATTCCAAACAATATCAGGTTTTCTAACCTCTCTTACATCTTTAACCTCTCTCAAAGTCATTTTCTTTGTTGGATTATTTCCATCATCATGTACAGACTTAACAGATTCTGAAAATGTAGTATCAGAAATTTCAGAGACGAGATTGTAAGTTTGAGTATCATATCCATCTTTAATGTTAATACGTAAATTATAAGTTTCAGCAGCATTGGACAAAAAAGAAATCATTAATGATAGACTCATCAAAATTTTTTTCATGTATTCCTCACTGAGTAAGTTGTTAAGAGAAGACTTTAATTGATTAAGAAATTCTTTGTGTTTTTTTGAATATTTTATAGATATTTTAGAATATACAAATGCTATACATAAAAAGGAAGCCCTAGACTAGGGCTTCCGGAGGAGATGATCTTAACTTGCGTAAAAAAGTGCTTCCTTATCACGCCCAGGGCGACGCCCCTTCCAATTATCTTTAATACGTAATATTTGTTTAATTAGTGCATTTTCAGCTTTTTCTAGTGACGAAAAATATGTGCTACACCTCTTTCTTGCGACGACGACTTTTCTCTTTTGAATACGAGCAGTAATCGTAGCACGAAAGCTTTTCGTTGGTGTACGCTCAATTTTTATATCTAGTTCCTGCATTCGCGGAAATAGTGAACGTAACCTCTCTTTTGTATTATTAATGTAACCTGAATGCTGTGTGAATTTTGTATTCATAATTGCCTCATAAATTGGTTAAACTGAATAAATCAGCTCTGAGTTAATACTACTGTGCCCATGTAGATTTCTTGTCTCTTTCCAATCTTGTAATTGAATTAAGGTTTTCAAGCCTGAGATGATGACAAATTTCTAAAACATTAGAACCTGAAGAACTAGCAAAGAATTTTTGATCAAAATTATTAATCTCAATCTGACAGGTAACCTGATCCCAGTCATCTGAAATTGTGGATGTTGTGAAAGATCGAGATGGTGTTACATCTTCTATCTCATGAGTCAAATTTCTAATGATACTTAATTGGTCTTTGTTTAAATCAATACCAATATCTTTAATTGCGTATGTCTTCATAAAACCTCCATATTTTAAAAATAATTCGAAGCATTACAGACTAAACTATTGTGATTGCAGTACTATCTTGTTCGCATATCGTTTTCAATAGCTTCAACCCTTTTGCCAAGAGTTATCATCAATCTACATAGCTATCATAACTATATATCGGCAGGAATAAATGATATTCACGTAATTTGTATGTCAATTTTCTGTAAAAAAAGTCTGACGATAAGAGGAAAGAAAAATAGTTTTATTTTTTGAATGTATATGATTAATAAAATTAATCAATAACACCTTAACTAATTTGTACATCACCTAAAGTTTTCTCAAGATAATGGGAAAGTCTTTTGGAACTCATTATACCAAGCTTTCCAATATTTAAATTTAAAATTGCTTTTGCACATAGTATTTCTGTTAGCTCATCTAAATCATCAATTTTTTCCCAAATGCAAAGTAGCTAGCAACTATTACACCAGCACTTGTTCCTAATATATAGTCAATTTCAACACCTGCATCATTTAGGCTTTTAAGACACCAATATGAGCAAGGCCTTTAGCAGCAACGCCTCCAAGAGCAAGTCCAATTTTTGTATTGACTGGGTTTAATAACAAATTAACTCCAATAGTTCATAAGTTCTATTTTTCCTAACTAACAAAATCATTTTAAATTTTTTTATTAAACTACATATATAATATATCAAAGGAGGAAATATGAATGATCCTAAAATTACAGCTAATAAACCGGAACACCCTGATAAAGATCCAGGAAAAAATAGTCCCTCGATCCCAAGAAAGGTTCCTGTGCCGCCAGATGCACCAGAGAGAATTCCTGTAGAAGTACCTTCTCCAGAGAAGCCAAATGACGTACCTATTAGAGATCCTGAATATCCTCGCAAGAACCCACCAAAAGCTATTTAAGACTTAATTATTTTTTAATAGAAATGCTTTTCTCGATTTTTGATTAAAGCGTTTTGCTCTTCTTTTTTTCCAACGAATATAATCTTTATCAGGAAGTGCATAAAGCATGAATTTCTCAACTTGATTTGAAGTCAGACCAAATTGTTTATAGATCTCTTGAAAAGATACTTTATCTGACCAGGCCATTTTTATGAGACGATTTATTTTATCGCTGTTGAACTCTTTAAATTTTTTACTTAGTTTTGATGAAATCCCCATACCTTTTTATATAGTTTAATAAAAGAAATGTGATTTTTAATTAATGTTAATGCGAACAATTAAGGAAATGTCTAAGAAGAGAGGAACTTCGCTGAAGGACGACAAAGACACCACCTTTTTGAACACCTACATGGCTACCAATGAATTGAACAGGGACGTCAACTTCATTTTCAACTCCTTTAGAGAGTTCAAGAAGTGAAAAGTGTAACATTTCACGTGTAAGTGAATCTTTTTAAATAGCCTTATGTAATTCATACTTAGATATTTTAATAGGCTGACTTAGGGTACCTAATCCATAGACAACTCCAAGGATCGTACCATTGTCTCTTAATCGACTATTCTTCACATCTAAATCTCTTTTTTTATATGCAATTTATTCATTATAACTTTACTATCTGT
This sequence comes from uncultured Oligoflexia bacterium, assembly GCA_963922285.1. Lineage (GTDB taxonomy): Bacteria > Bdellovibrionota > Bacteriovoracia > Bacteriovoracales > Bacteriovoracaceae > Halobacteriovorax_A. The sequence continues at coordinate 38,770 of CAWUIU010000001.1, forward strand.
TTGTAGATATCTAAATGTGTAATCTTTAGCACCCTTAAAATTTTCGAGGTGATCAATTATTTTTTCTCTTCTTCTTTTGTAACTAGCGTTTTTAAGGTGAATAACTCATTCTATATTTTAGTATGCTCCTAGAGCACTAATTCTTTTCCGTCTTTGCCTATCACTCATTACAGAGTTTTTGAGTTTATCAATAGATTTTTTTAATACCTCATTAAGATTAGAACCTACTTTTTCAACATAAACTGTATTTTTATTTGGACGCTTTAATACAACTCCACAAGAAATGTCATTAAAGAGACCCATTTATTACTTTTTTTATTCATAATAGACTCCTTGTCAGTAATCTCTACATATAGTTTACACCAATCATAAATAAATAATACTATATATGGTATTAGATATATATAACGTTAAATTTTTACAAAGACTGGTACGACAAGGATAGATACAACTTAATCAAGCAGACATCTTCAGATTATAGTCACCACATGTTGATGCTTTTTTTATAACTTCAGGAATAAGACTTTTTATCGTTTCTCGAAGATTACTTCCATAGGCCTGAGATCTTGAAAAGCAGTTATTTAGTCTAATCAAAGACTCGACATGAAAGTCCTGTCCTTCCTTAAAAACATTT
>CAWUIU010000002.1:0-38198 GCA_963922285.1 uncultured Oligoflexia bacterium
ACCCCAACCCCGCCCAATCCGTCACCCGAACCTTCTTCTATGTACATGACTTCTTCATCCTTCTGTGCCTATATTCCAGGTGTTCCCGGATATGAGTAAGGATAACTAGTTCCTACTCCAACTCCTGGGTAAGGGTAACCTGTACCAACACCAACTCCTATGCCTGGATAGCCAATTTGTCCGTTGATATTTCCATGAATGGATCCACCAGTAAGCATTGAAGCAAGAGCACCTCCGGCCATGATTGCCCAAGGGTTTCCGCCGCCAACGCTGATACCGCCATTTAGTCCACCTGGACCATAGGCACCACCATAAACTCCACCTGGACCATAGATTCCGCCTCCGTAGCCGTAGTTAGGGCCCATCATTCCACCAGTAAAGCCTGGAGTATATCCACCTGCTATCATTGGATTGTAAACTCCACCATACATTCCGCCGTACATCCCGCCATAGCCAGCATATGCACCCATACCGTAACCATTACAAGTTGCAAGCATTGAGTTTTGTTGATCTGCCAGAACTGGGTTTGAGCCTCTTTCTAAAAGTTGAGCGTTGTATGTATCAATTGCACCATGGCAAGAAGTAATACCGTTTTCGTAACTAGTTGCCCATGCCTTTGCTGACTTGTGAGCATACTTAGCCGAGTAGTAAGTAGGAAGAACTGCAGCAATTCCACCAATCGCAACCTTTGCTACTTCTGCCCAAGGATTGATCTCGGGAAGCTCTGGAAGATTACAGTCAATACAATGGTCTCCACCAAACTCTTCTGATGTGATTCTTCTAATACAAGATAATCTTGCTCTTTCGTAATCCTCACCATCTGGTATTTGGCTTTCACAAACATCGTAAAGTTGAGCTTGTGCAGACTGAGTGTTTAATAAAAGAAGTGAAAAGACTAATGCGACAATTGGCATTTTCTTTTTCATAAAGTTCTTCTTTAAATAGTTCATTTTTTTCTCCAACTACTATTATCTCAATTATATATCGGTATGGATTTGAAAAAACTTGAACAAAAAAGTGCAGAATTATATAAGTTCTTAAAATTATTGATAACAATGAGGCTTGTCAGCTTCTTTTCTCTTTACACTACCTTAGCGACTCGGTATGAATTGTGCATGTTTGATAATGTTTTTTCTTGGTCAATTTTCATTATATTTTTATTTATTGGTATTTATACTGCTCGTATAATTAAAGGTGAAAAAGAAGATGCCCTAGCTTCTGCTGTTGAGTTAGTTTTTCATGGTTTGAGCTTTCAGATTCCACGATGGTGGACGAAAACTTTAGATAATGGATATGAGATAACGTTTGAGAGGACAGATACTCGTTATGACTGGAAAGCAACATTTCTTTTATTAAGGGAGTATGATGCAGATATAGATTTACAGTCGATTTATGAAGAGCAGGCATTAAAGCGTGGACTTGTTTTTGACAAGGATACATCAATCATTCATTCACCTTCTGAATTAAATGAATTATATGATCAAGGACTTGAGGCGTTGAGGGTTGAGGGAACAGCAACAGAAAATAGTGAAAAGAGACTTTACTATGATGCTATTATAATTCGTAATTCAAATGATCAATTTATATTTCTAGAAAGCAAGGCATCTGTTTTAAATGGTCTTTTAGAAGGACCTTTCTTTGAGCAAATGCTTAAGCACATAAAAATTTATTCTTCTTAGAGTTGACATTCTTTTATACGATCCCATCTTGTTATTAGAGATGGCCATCTCCTTATTAATGAAGGAGATAGAATGAAAAACGTTAATATTATAAGAACAGGACGCAGTCCTTTTAGTATTTTTAATGACTTTGAGAAAGAGCTTGCTCCTTTCTTTGAATCTCGTAATGAGTATAGGCCTAGTCTTGATCTTGGAATAAAAGAAGACCACTTCTATGCTAGTCTTGATATTCCTGGAGTAAAAAAAGAAAATCTTAAAATTGAAGTTGAAGAAGATGTTGTCACGATCTCTGGTTCAAGAGATAAAGAGCACAAGGGAAGTCATTATACAGAGAAGACTTATGGGTCATTTAAAAGGTCAGTTAAAGTCCCTAAGCACTTTGATATTGAAAAGAGTGAAGCAGTTTTTGAAAATGGTGTACTAAGACTTTTAATGCCTAAGAAAGAAGAAATTAATTCAAGTCGAACAATAGAAATTAAAAATGAAAAAGATGGATTATTTGAAAAAGTTTTTTCGTAATCGATGACTAGAGGAGTTCTCGATACTCCTCTAGTTTTTGCTCAAGTCTTTTTTGTAGTTCTTGATTAGCTTTGGTAGGTGTAATTGTTGTTTTATCATTCGATAAGTAATTCTCAATATTTTCAAGAATAGCTTGGGTAATTATTTCGAGATAAAGCTTCTTTTCTTCTTCATCTGATGGCCACATATTATCACCAATAAAGTTTCTCGTTGGACTAAAGAGTGTGTGAACGTCACTAAGTACAGAAGAGCTTAATTCGTATGGATAAGAAAAACTTCTTGCTTGTGTTCGACTGTAGCTCATGTCAGACATTTCATCATAGTATAGAGCGCTCGATATAGAATACTTATCTTTGTTGAGAAAAGCTGCAACGACATCAGCATAAAGTTTATTATGAGTACTGATAACCCGATTAAATTTATAATATCTAAATTCCTCTCTTTCATCAGATAAAGCCTTAATCTGATCTTTAAGTTGAGATGTAGAATCCATAAGATACTTTAAGCTTAGTTTTGAAATTTCTTCTGATTGAGTAATGAAGTTGGTAAGTTCCGAAAATACTTTAAGACGATTTGAAAAAATAGCATGAGCATATTCATGAACATAAATTGCTTGTAAACCCGAAGCTGAGCCGTGATATATTTGACCGTATTTTCCATAGAATACTAATCGCGAAGGCAGAGCTATATTTAGACCATGGTCAAATGAGGCATTGTTTCCTTGTTTGTTTATAAGTAAGTTTACTTTTTTTTTATGTGCGGTTAGTTCGTTAACTCTGGCTGTTAATCTGTCATACTCTTGAATTCGACTACATGTAATATATTGTTCATTAGAGTCAACTTGGTAGGCTGATTTTATCTGGCTAAGCTCAGGGCATCTGTCATTTAAACTTAGGCTCGAAGAGAAAGTTTGCAGATAGATTGCACTAAGTAAGAGAGATTTACTGATCGTTGTAACTTTTAACATATAATAGTTATAAATAACTGAAAATTTATGTGGGATTTAATGAAAATATTACTAGGGTGTATACTAGTAAGTAGCTGAAACTACTATCTGTTGTGCATTAAAACTTTCGACATCTTTTGGAAGATAACTTCAACTTTGTTCGCATCGATAGCTTTTTCTACAACACCTGTTCCAAACTTAGGATGATCAATGACATCACCAATTTCAAACTTTGCTTTGATATTGTACTTTTGAGCATCACCATTGGCTTTTGCCATTAGCTCTGTCCAGAGGTTCATCATCTTTTCTTCACTTGAAACACGTGGCTTTCTCGCTCCTGTCTTCTTTTTTGGTGCAGCGATTTTTTTGACTTTATATTTGTGGCTAGATCCACATGTTTTACACTTAACTCTAAGAGGAGTTGTTGTATCTGCCATGACTTCAATAACATGAGCTAATTCAAGTTTACATTTAGAACATGAAGTAACAACTTCTTTACCAGCTGAAAGTTCAGACATTTATATTCCTTCTTTAGAGTTTGAGGTGATATAACAGCTTAAGGCTACTTGGTGATAAAGTAAAGTTAAAGTATGCTTAATAGGTAAAATATAAGTTCATTCAATAAAGATTGTGTTAAGAACAAGAAAATGACGATAAATGATAAAAATATTCGGCTATTAGAGAAGGCTAAGACCCTAACAACTAAGCCTGGTTGCTACTTGTTTAGGGCTAAATCTGAAGATGATAAAGATATTCTTTATGTTGGAAAAGCTAAGAATCTAAAGAATAGAGTAACGTCATATTTTAACAATTCAGCAAAATCTGCAAAAACTCAAATTCTCGTCAGTCATATACATGATTTTGATTTCATCATAACAAATTCTGAAGCAGAAGCTTTTGTCCTAGAGAATAATCTAATAAAAAAACATGCGCCAAAATATAATATAAGGCTTAAGGATGATAAGTCGTATCCTTATATTGAAATTGACATGAGTTCTAGTTTTCCTCGTCCTGTCTATACAAGAAGACCAAGAAAGGGCAAGCAAAGAAAGCTTTATGGACCTTTCACAACTGGAAGTAATATTTCAGCTGTTCTTAGAGTATTGATAAAGTCGTTTAATTTACGTGATTGCACTGATTCAGAGTTTAAAAGAAGAAAGAGGCCTTGTATGCTTTTTCAAATGAAGCAATGTAGTGCTTCATGTGTCGAAAAAATTTCCAAGGAAGACTATCGTAAAGACTTAGACTTTGTTGTTAACTTTTTTTCTGGCAAGACTAAGAAAACTTTAAAAGAAATTGAAAGAAGAATGTTTGCCGCTAGTGAGAGTGAAGAATATGAGTTAGCCGCGGTCTTAAGAGATAACCTTGATCTTTTAAGTGAGTTTGCAAATCAAAACTTTGATCAGAATGTTGAAATGAGCTCTGAGAAAGATGTTGATATTTTTGCCTATTATGTCGGTGAAGTAGAAATTGATATTTCCATATATTTGATGAGATCAGGCCTTTTACTAGGGCATAAATCGTATCACTTTTTAAAGGGTGATAGTGATAAGGAAAATGAAGAAATTTTTCAAACATTTATTTTTCAATACTATTTAAATTCAAATGAAAGGCTTCCTTCACTAATTATTAGTAATTTGAAGCCCAAGGATTTATCAATCTTTCAAGAAGCAGTTCATGAGAGTTTATCTAAGAAAACAACAATAAAAAAGCCATATGGTAAGTATCAAAACCTCTATGATCTAACAAAAGCTCATGCAGGTGAGAGTCAGAGGTTTAGAGTTAAAAATCAAAACTCACCTTGGGTTGGTTTAAATAAGTTAAAAGAACTTCTTGGTCTAAAAGAAGCACCAAGTTTACTAGAGTGTTATGATGTTGCTATTTGGCAGGGAAAATCACCAACGGCCTCTCAGATTGTTTTTCATGAGGGAAAGCCTGATAAAAAGTTCTATCGATATTATCATCTTGAAGAACTACCTGAAGGTAATAATGATTTTGCGATGATGAAAGAAGTTTTAACAAGAAGATTAAAATATGGTCGTCTTCCTGATGTTTTTATTGTTGATGGTGGTAAGGGACAAGTGGGTATTTTTGAGGGGGTTCTTGATGATTTTGGGTTAAATATCCCAGTTGTTGGTATTGCAAAAGAAAGAGTCTTTAAGAATCAAACTTTTAAAGATAAAGAGGTCAGTGGTAGCGATGAAAGATTAATTATTCCTAACCGTATTAATCCTTATGTGTTAAAAAAATGTCCTTCACTTTTAAAAATATGTGTTGGAATGAGGGATGAGGCACACCGATTCTCAAGAAAATTACATCATAAAGCAGAAAGGAAGAGAATCTTTAAATCTTGGCTTGATGATATTCCTGGTATTGGTGAAAAGACTAAGAAAAAAATTAGAGAGGAATTAGATCTTCCTCTCTCTGAATTAAAAAAATATTCTGTTAAGCAAATAATGGAATCTTTGGGGATATCTGAAGATATGGCCCATAAAATTAAAGATAAAATCAATTAATGATATGTACTTTCTTTGATTCTGAATGTCCACAATCAGGACATCTTGAGTTTTCTTGAATACATAAATGTTTGTAGTCTGAAATATGGGTATGAATTTTTTGCGCTCCACAAACTTCACATTCGTTTATAATCTTATCTACTTGCTTTGCGTCACCAAAGTATTCTTCAAAGTTTTCAAATTTAAAATCTGGATCAAATGACATTTTAACTCCGTAATGTTACCAACTATTAATCATTTCGGAGTTAGGGCGAAGCTCTTTATTCTTCTTGATAGAATTTAAATACTTGGGGATAATTTACCCATAGGAAAAATATGGCAAAGAAAGATCTCAATCTATTTTTAAATAAAGGAAGTAAAAGTAAGTCTACTTTCAACAAAGAGCTATTTAAAAACTCTTCGTGGTATCCAAATTTAATCAACGAGGATTTTGAGTGTGTACCTGATCTCCAAACTCAAGAAGTTTCTGCTCAAGAAGCTCCAATTGAAGCAGTTGTTCAGAAGTCTCAGCCGGTTAAAGCAAGTATATCAATTGAAAAAGCTCCTAAGATTGAAAAGAGTGAAGAGAAAGCACCTGTTATCCAGATGCCTTCAGAAAAAGAAGAAGTTGTGAAAAGTGACTTTCTATTTGATTTAAACTTTGAGAATCATCTATCGCAGATCGATTCAAACTGGAAGGTAAATGATATTCCTGGTTATGAAGAGGGATCGCAAATAGGAGCACTTTTTTATGGACTAGATCAAATTACAGCAGATTTTATTCCTGAGTCATCACCCTTTTCATGTATTGAGAGTACACACGATCTTTTAGGTAAAATGATAATGGCAATGGGTCTAAAAGAAGGAGAGTTTGTTAGAGTGCCAATTATTGAGACTGTTGATTCATTTGAGAGCTTATTGCAGGCTATCGACTTTTTTAAACCTAAGCTAGTTATCTCACTTGGTGCATTGGCAACAAATATAGCTTTAGGTAGAAAACTAAAGCTTTCTAATGTTCATGGCTCTTTTAACGGAAGAACAGTTAATGTTGGAACTAAAGAAATTATTTTTAATGTCTCACCACTGTTTCATCCTCAGTTACTTGAAATTAATCAGAGTATGAAAAAGACGGCATGGACAGATATGCAAGAAATGATGAAGTTCATTTCATGCAGCTAGACTGTTTCAGTCGACTATTATTCCTAGTGAAAAGTAATTGTATCAACTTTTAATTTAAGATAAAATTAAATTGCTCAAGGATGAGCAAGGAAAAATCAGGGATGATGAAACAAATTTTATCAGTTTTACTAGTATTGTTGTCTTTTTCAGTTGAGGCTTCCCTCAAAATTTCAAAAATAAATCGACATATCAAAGTTAAGGTTGGAGCAAAGAAGCAAAGAGTTGAGATCTCAGGAGTTAACCTGACTCGAGACTTACCACCACTAAAAAAGAGAAAAAAATTTAATGGTCGTAAAACGATCCGTTTTAATTGTTCTAACTTCTTCAGTGATAATAAAAGTAAATTAAATGGTATACATTTAGCTTCTTTGTCCTCAGAAAGTGGTCTAGTCAGTTATGATAACAAAAAATATTTGGGCAAGTTACATGTCGTCACATCAAAAAAGTCTCCTGCCTGTGATATCATTAATGAAATAGAAATTGATCAGTATATTAGCTCCCTTTTATCCAAGGAAATGAATGCTAAATGGCCGATAGAAGCATTAAAAGCGCAGGCTGTTGCCGCTAGGACTTATGCCCTTCATAAAATAGAGGGACATAAAAAAGAAGATACGTTTTATCATATTGAGAACTCTGAGAAGCATCAAGTTAATGGGGACTTTTTTGATGTTACAAAAAAGACAATTCGTGCTAGTCGTGAGACTTCTGGAATGGTTCTTAGAAATAATAAGAAAAAACTTGTACCAGCGTTTTTTCATGCAAGTTGTGGTGGCTTTACTCTTAAACCTCAAGATGTTTGGTCGAATAAGGTTTCTGGATATCATAAACATTCGAGATGTGAATACTGTAAAACGAAGAAGAACTGGAATATTGAAATAAGTGATTTACGTATTTTAAAATTTCTTAAGTGGCTTCATCGAAATAAACTTATAAAGAAAAGTTCTAAGTCAAATTACGTAAAGCTTTATCCTTCTAATAAGATTAGCAAAATTATAAAAATAAGATGGGGTAGCTCTAAGTTGAAAGTAAAAAAAGCATGGTTTAGAAGATACTTTGGTCGTAAGAAATTTTCATCGAATAATTTCTATATTGCAGATAGTAGTAGAGGTCGTTCAACTTTTGTTGGTAAAGGTCGTGGCCATGGAGTTGGCATGTGTCAGGTTGGTGCACGTGCACTTGCACTACGTGGATGGAGCTATAAGAAAATTTTAAAACATTATTTTCCTGATTTAAAGCTTACACAAATTTATTAGTATCCAGTTCCGCTACTGTTGCACTGTACATTAGGGCGTGTAAATGAAGTGTAAATTGGTACTGGACTTGTTTGAAAGCCTTGCAGTTGAAGCGGTCCAGAAATCATATATGTCTGGCTTGCGTAATCAACAAATCCATATGGACAAGTTGTCTCTTTATCAAGAACCATACACTTGTCTGATCTGAAGTCAGTTAGAGTTCTTTCGTTTCCAATTAGTGGAACTTGCTGTCCGTAATAATTCATATATTGAGAACACATCGACAATGTAATGTTGTGACCGATAACCTGAGAACCACTAATGATCTCAGTTACCATCATGATATCGCCATAGCCACTAACACCAAAGAATATCTGCCCTCTATTTCCACTTCTTGCTCCATTACTTGCTTGACCACATATTTTAGTAGCATCAGATTGTTGTCTTGGCATATGAAAGGCTACATCATTTCTTCTTTGGCTGTTGCAGGGAACTTGTTTTTTCATGTTGTTAAAAAGACTGCTCTCTTGACTTGAATAAGACGTTCCTGCAATCGTACCAGTAGTAGGGTTGGTTGTGGTGATGATGTTTGAATCAGTGTTGACCTTGTTATCATCTCCACCACATGAGATTAGTGCTAACGCTGATAAGACTGAAATTAATGTAGTAATTTGGCGATTCATTTTTATACCTTCCATATCTTTCTAGTTTATTTATCGGATAATTAAGAATTTTCTTTAGATTAAAAAAATCAAATAACTGTTTAAAAATATTCAAGATTAATGATTTTGTGATCAATAGCCGACAGGAAGACTAGGGAAAAGCGGGGTGTTCGAATTGAACTTAATAAAGAGTCTTAAAAATCTTATAAAGAATGACGTTGAGGCTAGATTTAGACTAGTTGTCGCATTTAAATTTGCCATTATTCCAATTATATCTTTTATTATACTTCTTTTACTGAGCTATGTTCTTCTAAGTACATTACTTTTAATAATGGATTCTTTTGAAGTAGATAAAAATTTTATTGCAAAGGACTTATTATGGGATTTCGTTTCAGGTTCAATTGCAAGTACAATTCCTTGGATTATGGGACTTTTCGTTGGTTTATATATTCTTGGACTTCTTGTGGGAAGTTATGTTATTAGACCGTTTCGAACAATAGCGGAGTATTGTGAAAAGAGAGTCCAAGGTGAAGACGCCTCATACGATCCAGGTTTTTATACAGATTTGAAGTTACTTTCATCATTTTCGGAGTGGTTTTTTTCGACGATTGAAATTGTTGACGGAAAAATGATTGATTTACCTAAAAGATACAAAGGTATACATAAGCCAGTTTTTGAAACAAATTTCTTTATTCACAATTTTGTTATTACTTTTCTTGTAACTATCGTTACGGCTCTGGCTATTCACTATTTAAGTTTAGAAGTGTTCGAAGATGTTGTAGCCATTGTTGATGAGATATACATAAAAGAAATTGCACTAAAGAAGTTACTAGCTAATCTCTATAATATATTTATCTTGATATCAAACATTGCCATACTTTTTAACTTCTTCTTGTATATGGGATTTTCTATTAATCTCTATTCGAAAATTTCGACTCCAGCATTTGGTGTCTTTGCAACTATGAGGAGTTTTATTTCTGGAAGAAGAAGCGCTCGTGTCCATTTAATTGGTTATCCATATATTCGAGATTATACGAGAATCCTTAATAAATATCTTGATCAAGTTTGTCAGACATCTGAATTACAAAATATTGACAAAGAGTTGACTTGAATTTCGTTGAGAATTTTCGATACCTTAGTTACTATAGTATGAAGGTTTAGACTAAACATTAGTTGAGGAAATGTAACAAAGGGTTTATTAAAATGAAAAAATTATTATCATTCGCTGCGGTTGCAGCTATTTTAGTTGGTTGTAATAGTGGACAAAAGATGAGTGGCGAAGAGCTATCAAAAGCTATCTCTAAAGCGCTTAAAGAAGACAAAACATTACTGGCAGATGCTATTAAAGCAAATCCTGCTGAAGTAATGGAGGCATTACAAGTTGCTGCTAAAGATGCACGTGGTGCAATGGAAAAAAAGAGAAAGCAGGAAGAAGAGCAAAAGCTAGTTGAGTCTATCGACAAACCTCTTACTCCCGTTATCAGAAAAGACGAAGCTATTAGAGGAACAAAAGGTGCTCCAATCACGCTTATTGAGTACTCTGATTTTCAGTGTCCATATTGTACAAGAGGATTTGAAGTTGTCGTTAAAGGTCTACTAGAAAAATATAAAGGACAAGTTGCTTTCGTTTATAAGCACTTACCACTTTCTTTTCATGCAGAGGCTAAAATTGCAGCTCAGTACTATGAAGCTATGAGAATTCAAAGTGATAAAAAAGCTTTTGATTTCCACGATAGACTTTTCACAAATGAAGCTCAAGGAAAGCTAAGAACTGCTAAAGAGGGATACCTTAAGAAGCTAGCTAAAGAACTTGGTGCTGATATGAAGAAACTTGCAAAAGATGTTAAGTCAAAAGAGGTTCTTGATAGAATTGCTGCTGATGAAGCTGAAGCTAGAAAGTTTGGAATTCAAGGTACTCCAGGATTCATCATTAACGGTGTTCCTGTAAGAGGTGCTTATCCTTTAGATCATTTCGAAAAAATCATCGGAATGCTAAAAGAGAAAGGAAAACTTAAGATATAATAATTGTGGGGGCCTTAGCCCCCCTTTTTTTTATACTGGTGGTATATGAGAGAATTTAATCAAAAAAATATTAGAGTGAATATGAACTACCTTAATGAGCAGGTTCATCATTCAGAATATTCAATAAGAGATTTAATTAACGGAAGTCTTCCGCAAAGATTAATCGATCAAGAAATTGTTATTTCAGCATATCGAAGAGAATTAAATAGCTTATTAAATATTGATAACGTTTATGTATTAGCAAAAGAATTATTAAGCCTAGAAAGGAAACTGATAAAGCTAGTGAAGGTTGTTGGTGTACATATCAGCTTACCTAACCTAGAAAAGTTTTATAGTTCTCTATCTCCAGTTATCTTGCAAAGTCTTGCTCAAATGAACGAAAATTTTGATCAAGAAGATCTTACGAATACGTGGCTAGAAGCCGTGAGGATCGCCATAGAGGAAGAATTAGTATCTTGGCAAGAGAAAAACTAAAAAAAATAAAAAAAACATTTTTTTTAATTAAAATGCTTAAAAACCCTTGTCAAAGCCCTTCTTGTCCGTCATGATTTTCTTACAACCTATTAACACTAACTATTCGGAGTTATGATGAACAGAAAAGAACTTATCGAAGCTATCTTAAAGAACAAAGACCTTAACCACATGACTAAGAAAGATGCAGATGCTTTCCTAGCTACTACTCTTGAAGTAATCAAGAAGTCAGTAAAGAAAGGTGACGATGTTTCTTTAATCGGTTTTGGAACTTTCACTAAGACAAGAAGAGCTGCTAGAACTGGTATCAACCCAGCAACTGGTGAAAAAATCAAGATCAAAGCTAAGACTCTTCCTAAGTTTAGACCAGGAAAAGCTTGGAAGGAAATGTTCTAATTTTTGATTTAATCAATTTTAGATATTTTAAGATGAGGCCACTTATGTGGCCTTTTTTATTTGGTAAATTTTATGGATTGGAAAATATTTATTTCTACTTTTATAACGATCTTTATTGCTGAAATAGGAGATAAGACTCAATTTTCAGCAATGGCCATAGCTTCTGAGTCCAAAAGCTTTTACAGTGTACTATTGGCAGTTGTACTTGCTCTTTCTTTGGCTGGACTTTTAGGTGTAATGGCAGGTTCTGTTTTAGGTAAGTTTGTAAACCCTGCAAAAATTAAGTTTATCTCTGGACCTTTGTTTATTTTAATTGGTGTCTGGATTTTATCTTCAAGAAATTAAAAAAAATGATCAACTAAACTAGTACCGAATTTACCCTGAAGTAGCTTAATTTATAAAAAATAATGATATTAAAGTTGTTCTGTATCATTTCTATTTTCATTATCCTTCTTAGCCAAGAAAACTATAAAATTTGTAGCTTGCTCTTCTTTGCTTTGTTAATATTCAAGAGAATGTGTAACCTTCGAGAATCTTATTCAATTAGCTTTATATTTCAACCTTTCTATAGGGTTAGAGATTCATCTTTTTTAAAGGTCTCATTTTTGATTACAAGTTTATTATTTGAGTGGAATTACATTTAATTTCTAGGCAGTGAAAAATCATAAATGTAAAACGATATAAGTATTGTATCATTTTAACTCTGATAAACGTTTTATGAGAGATATCTCGTTATCGAAATATTTTTTTCTCAAATTTACGGATTCTGTTTATGATGCTTTTTTCATTGGAATTTCGCTACTTACAGAATCTTTCTCTAATGATTTCTTAGAGAAAGATTCATTATTTTTAGTAGGAAGCTTTCCTGTTGCTAGTTTGATCAATTCATTTACTGCTTCATCAAGGGAGTTTGCTTGTTTGTTTAAATTCTCTGCCATCATTAGTGAGTCCTTCGCCATTGAGTCATTCTCTGAAGACGTTTGATCTAGCTCTTGAAGTGACTCTGTTACACTTTGAACCCCTGTTGACTGTTCACTTGAAGCTTGCGCTATATCTCTTACCATATCGTTAACGGTAGAAACATTTTTTAAAATCTCGTTAAGGGAATCACTACACTCTTCTGCAGTTCGAGTTCCAATATTAACCTTTTCTTTACTCGATAAAACTAATTTTTCAACTTTTTCTTTTGTTCCTTCGACAATATTTGTAACTTGGTCAATTGATTTATCGAGCATTTCAGATATTTCAAATGCAGCGTTCCCCGACATTGATGCAAGATTTCCAACTTCTTCAGCTACTACGGCAAAGCCTTTTCCATGCTCTCCAGCACGAGCGGCTTCTACAGAAGCATTAAAGGAAAGAAGTTTTGTTTGAAAAACAATGTCATTGATAACTTTTGTTTTATCTCCTATTTCAGAAATAACAGTTATAATCTGCGAGACATCTTTGTTATTTTTTTCCATCTCTTGTGCAATGTTATTGTTACTTTCAGAGATATCGTTAATAGATTCAATCATTGAGTTAACTTTGTCTTTTCCTTTGTTTACTGCTTCAGTTGATTTATCAGAAACATTTGTGGAGGATTTAGCATTATAAGTATTCTTTTGAATCATTGAGTTTATCTCATCCATTGCCGAAGCAGTTCTTTGCAAAGAAGATGCAGCAAAATTAGAAGAGTCACTTAATTTAACACTGTTTGATGAAAAAGATTCACTTGAGGATTTAACATTGTTAGCGCTTTCTTGAAGTATACCTGATAGAGAAAGAATTTTATTTGAAATACTTCGAGAAAACAGAAATCCCATAACTATTGAAAGAGTGAACGATAAGGTTAGTGCAATGAAGGTAATGAGAAGTATTTTTCGTTCTTTTGCCATTGATGTTGCAACATTTTTTTGAGTTCTTTCGCTTTGATACTTTAAAAAGCTCTGAGCAACACTCATCCACTTGTTGGCTTCAATAGGACAGGTCACTCTTATCATATTACTGCCCTTAATTAAGCTTTCTTTAGTTGGGTTTTCATAGTTACTTAACAAGTCTTTACCAAAGCTTAAAAAACTATTCCATCCTTTATCCATTTTTTTTATATAGGTCATTTCTTCAGGAGAAAAATCCATTTTTTCAAAGTTGTTTTTTTCTTTTAAGAAGGTGCCGATTGCATTTTTCGTGTCATTAATATATTGTTCCTGGTCGTCTTTAGTGTTTCCAGTAAGTCCTAGAGTTCTTACCTTGATTCGAATCAGACGGAAATTAGCAATCATTTTTGAAAGAGATTCAACCTTTGGAAATTCATCTGATGAGATCATACGATATGACGAAGATATTTGCTTTTCAAGGTATATTGATACAGCAGAAATTCCCGTGAGAAAAGTACATATTACTATAATTTGTAAGACCATTTTCTTTTGTAGACTAAAATTTTTCATAAATAGTGTTCTCTTTATCAAAGGGTTAATATTCTTTGCATTACTGTATTATCGGCTTTTGTTATAATAATCTTAAAAAAAATGCCATCAATAGCTAAGATCGGGGAATGGGGGATAAAGTGTCGTCAAGCTGGCGCCAGGGATTTTATTCCTAGTTCTAGGTTACTAAGATTTCCTTGAGTTGCGCTTTAGGAATAGTGTCTATTATTTGGAAATCTTCACATATGTTATTTAATTTTTTATTATGTAGAGGAAATTGAAGGGGTCCTATACTTTAAAAAGGAGTACTATTAAACCGTTTTAAAAAAGAGGTTTAATAAGAGGGGAGATTACGATATTTAACGATTTAAAAATTGTTGTTTTTGAAAAACGATGAATCTAGTACGAAGAAAATTTAGAATATACAAATAAATTAATAGGATTAATTGAGTTTGAGGTCGATACAGCAAAAATATAAACTGATCCATTATATTGGTGTTGATTTTATTTGGGCTAAATCTAAGCTGTAAAACAAATAAAAATATCAATTTAAATTAGACGTGAATCATTCTTTCTTTTAAAGGTTCCATCTTTAATGACAAGTTTGTTTTTTGTATGTGAATTGCAGTTAGTTTCGGGGCAGCGATAAGTCATGTATATAAATTGTCTTACATTTTACTTTAGGTTGACCGCTAACAATGACTTAGAGGGGAAATTCATTTTTGAAGTGCTAAGTGACACCAATATAATGGATCAGTTTCAAAGGCTTTTTTCCTTTGTTTAAAGATGAGGCTTTAGTGTTTTATTCAGATGAAGATTTGAAGAAATTGAATCAGATCATTAGATAAAATATTGATGAACTCAGAAGACTTTGATGAGAGTCGATCCATTGCTCGTAAATTTCTTGATGATCCTTATTTGGTTAGCAAAACAAAAAGCAATATATCGTGTTAGCCTAGTCTTCTGCTCGGCGACAACATTGCTTGTCTTTTGAAGATAATGGTTTTTTTCCGCTTATATTTAGAGAACGTCTCTTTATTTTTTCTTAAAGTTGAGTTCAGCAGTCTACTTTTTAGTAATTTTTTAAGTGGTTATTTGACACCAGGAATTTTCTTCCTAGTCCTAAGTCCCTAAGATTTCTTTGAGGGGGGAAAAATGTTCTAATAATCTCTTTCCCACCTTGTAATGGAGCTGATTGAAATGTATAATTTTTGACATAAGATCCCCAAAAATAGGAAATTTTTTCGGGGAAGATAGCTAACGATAGAAAAAAGGTTATCAAAATGGCTGAGGAAGGCGCAAACACATCCGCTGGAAATTCAGGAGGGAAGAACCCTCTACTTACAATTGTAATGATTTTAAACCTCGCTTTAATGGGTGGAGTTGCTTTTATGCAATTACAAACTCATAAAAAGCTAACTGCAAATATGTCTGAAATGGATCTTATTCGTGCTGACCTTGCGAAGGCCTCTGATGAGGAAAAGGAAGACAAGGCTGCAGTGGAGCCTAAGGAAGATAAAGGTAATCTTCTTCCTCTTGATGGTTTTACGGCTAACCTTGCTCAAGGTGATGGACCAAGAAGATTCATTCGCTTAAATGCAGTCTTAAAACTTTCAAGCGATGCAAAAGATGAAGAGTATAAGGCAAGAAAGCCTCAGATTCGTGATGCAATCATTAGTATATTAAATGCTAAAAGACCTGAAGATCTTTTAAAGGTTCAAGGTAAGCAGCATCTAAAAGAAGAAATAAAAGCGGCTATTAACACATTCCTAGTAGAGGGAAGAGTTTTAGACGTATATTACGTTGGTTTCCAAGTAAACTAACGCACTCTTTGGTAGAGCAAGAAGCAGGATGCTTCGAATTTAATTCCTAGGAGGGGAAGAAATGGCTCAGGTTCTCAGTCAAGACGAAGTCGATGCACTATTAAACGCTGTAAATGACGGTGGCGATGATGATTTTCTCGGCGGAGGAGACGGATTCGACGACGAAGATGAGGGTGATGAGAATATACAACCCTATGACCTTACCAACCAGGATAGGGTTATCCGTGGGCGAATGCCTATTCTGGAAATCATTTACGAAAGATTTATTAGGTCTTTTAGGGTTTCGCTTTCTAACTCATTAAGAAAAATCTCGACGATATCAATGATTTCAACCGACTTACTTAAGTTTGGTGAATTCGTTAACACTCTTCCGATTCCTTCTTGTATGTGTATCATGAGATTTAATGAACTAAGAGGTCCAGCACTTCTAGTTTTTGAATCAAAGTTAGCATACGCAATTATCGATTCATACTTTGGTGGAACGGATAGACCTTTTACTAAAATCGAAGGGAAGGAATTTACAGCGATTGAACTTTCATTCATGAAAAAAGTTATGGATATGGCCATTGCTGATCTTGAAGAATCTTGGGCTCCTGTTCACAGAATCGACGCTCAGTATATTAGAACGGAGATTAACCCTCAATTCGTAGGTGTTGTTCCTCCAAGTGACGTTATCATTGCAACGACTCTTGAAGTTGAATTTGAATCAGCTTCAGGAACAATTATGATTGTTGTTCCTTATTCGACAATTGAACCAATTAAACAAAAACTTTCGTCAAGTTACCAAACTGATAATGATATGGCCGATAGTATCTGGACAAGTGCTATGCAAGATCACATCAAAGACATGAGAGCCGAAATCGTTGTAAAGCTTGGTGAGGCACAGATGACTGTAGGTGATCTTGTTACTCTTGAGCCTGGAGATATTATTCCACTAAATCAGGAAGCTTCAGGTGAGGTTACTGCGGAAGTTCAAGGTGTAGATAAAATGAAGTGTTTAATAGGTACATACAAAGGAAATAGAGCGGTTCAAATTTCTCATGTAGATAGAACACCAGTTGCTGCAATAGATATTGAAAAAGAATAATTTAGGAGAAGTATATGTCAGATCAAGTCGGACCAAACACAGAAGAAAACGTAGCTAATTTAGCATCAATTGATGCAATGGAAGTTGGAGCGCTTGCTGATGAAGTAAAAGCTGGTGACGATGCCATTAATAAATTAAAGGTTCAGAACCTCGATTTTATTTTAGATATCCCATTAAAGGTAACGGTTGAGCTTGGGCGAACAGACGTTGTGATTAAGGATCTTCTTCAACTTGGACAAGGTTCTGTTTTAGAACTTGACAAACTCGCTGGTGAGCCACTTGAAATTCTTGTGAATGGGAAAATGGTCGCGAAAGGAGAAGTTGTTGTTGTTAACGAGAAATTTGGGATTCGTTTAACAGATATTATTTCACCAATTGAGAGAATTGAAACTCTAAAGTAGGTATTATGAAAGCTATCACTCTATTCATTGCTTTTTTGCTTTTAACATTTAGTTCAGTCGTTGAAGCTAAGACTAAAATTGTTTCTGTAAAATATTCGAAAGAAGCTAACTTTGGTGTTGTAAGGATTAACCTGAAAAATAAGTATAACGAAAGTCCTGATCTAACAATTAAAGGAAATACTGTTCAAGTTGAATTACCTAAATCAATAGTATGGCCAAAGATTGAAAAACAATTCTCTCTACAATCATCATTTGATTCTAAGATCATGGCTTACCAGTATAATAAACAACTCGTTAGAGTTAGGGCAGTTTTACCTTACTCAATCATTGGAAAAGAAGATCAAGTAAGTATCGTTCAAGAAGATAAATACCTTAAATTATACTTTCCTTTAGTGAGGGGAACAGTTGCTAATATTCAAAAGAAGATAGAGAAGAAAGATCGTGTTGAGTCTAAAGTTGAAGCTAAGAAAAAGGTAAAAGATAATTATGATGAAACTTATCTTGCAAAGTTACTTCAAGATAAAGCTGATACTCCTATCAAAAAAACTGATCATGAAAATGATACAGAGTCATTTTTACAAGATGTAGTTAAGGATAAGGTATCGATAAAATCTGCTGCACCAGAAAAAAGTGGAACAACTGGTTTTAATATGAGCGAATATATCTTTAAATTTATAGGCTTTTTCGCTTTGTTAATCGGTGGGATTTACATTCTTATGAATTTATTTAGAAAAGGAATGTTAAAGAGAAGTGGTCTTGGATTCTTCTCAAATGCAAAGTTAGTTGAAGTATTAAGTACTACTTATATTGCTCCTAAAAGAAGTATTTTAGTTTTAAGAGTACATGAGCAAGTCTTTCTTGTCGCTCAATCAGAGAAGGGAATGGACTTTTTGACTGAGATCACTGATACCGCAGCCTTTATTAAAGAAGGTGAAAAGCAAATAATTGGAAATAACTTTGATACAGATCTTTTAGGAGCTGAAGCAAAAGATAAAGAGTTTAAGTTAAAAGACATGGTTACTGGAAATGAAGAAGTTGTAGAGCTTTCGTCTACTGCTACAAAAAAGACAACACAAAATCCAGTTAAGAAAGAAAAGAGTTTGAGTAATCAGATTAAGAATAAAATAAAAGATTTAAAACAATTACAATAGGACGATCAGTTGAAAAAAGTATTGCTAGCATTTGCTTCATTTATTTACTTAGGTTTGCTTGAAATGGCGAATGCTCAACAGTCAGCGCCTACGAATTTAGGGTTACCTGGATTATCGGTAAACTTCGGACAAGGAGTTGATCTTGTTGATACTCTAGAAGTTACAGTTCTTTTTACTGTTCTATCTCTAGCTCCTGCAATTTTGATTCTGTGTACTTGTTTTACACGAATTATTGTCGTTCTTTCATTCATGAGACAAGCGATTGGAACACAGTCAATGCCACCTAATCAACTACTCGTTGGTTTTGCCCTCTTTCTATCTGTATTCGTAATGCAGCCAACAGGAGAGGAGATATATAAAGATGCAGTAAGACCTTATATGAATCGAGAGATTACGACGACTCTAGCTCTTGATAAAATTGAAGGTTCTTTAAGAAAGTTTATGAATAAGCAGGTTCGTAAGGCTGATATAGGACTCTTTTATGATGTAACAGGTGAAAAAGCTCCTGCTACAATTAATGAAGTTCCAATTCATTTCCTTATTCCTGCCTTCATAATCTCTGAGTTGAAGACTGCATTTCAAATCGGATTTCTTCTTTATATTCCTTTTTTGATTTTAGATATGGTTGTTGCTTCTGTTCTTATGGCAATGGGGATGATGATGTTACCGCCAGTAGTTATATCATTACCATTTAAATTGTTACTTTTTGTATTAGTTGATGGTTGGCAGTTAGTAACAGGATCTTTGTTGAGATCATTTAATTAGGAGATTTTATGGATTATTTTTCAGACATTGCAAATAAGGCCATAACAATCGGATTAATGATCTCAGCTCCAATGTTATTAGGATCATTGATCATGGGTATCTTGGTATCGATTTTTCAGGCGGTAACTCAAATCAATGAGCAAACTTTATCATTTATTCCAAAGATTCTTGTTATCGTTGGAGCATTAGTTATATCAGCTCCTTGGATGACAGATCAATTAACAAATTTTACGAGAGAATTAATTATTAGTATTCCTCAGTTAGTAACAGGTAGGTAAGATTAAGTGACAATTCAAATTGTCGACATTGTTCCAATTATCGCTTTCTGGTTAGTTTTTACGAGAATGTTAGCCGTTAATTTTCAGTTGCCAATTTATGACAATCTGCCAATCCCAATGATTGTTAAGATCCTGTCGACTCTCGTTATTTCCTTCTGTTTTTATCCATATGTTAGTGAACAGGTGATAAGAGACATAAATTATGTCGGTAAGGACCACTTTTGGCTTCTTACCATTACATATTCAATAATTGGTTTAACAATTGGCTTTTTTGTGAAAATGATCATGAGCTTATTCATCTCTTCTGGATCAATTATTTCTCAACAAGTTGGTTTTGCTGCTGTTAGATATTTCGATCCTTCGACAAACACTCAGGTCGGGCCTTTTGAAAAAATAATTCAATGGACAGTCATTGTGATGGTTATTTCTTCAGGAGCTTTGCTCCCAATGTTCAAAGGTGTTTTTCAGTCTTTTTTTACAGTGACAATGGTAGATATTGGATTAATTGGAAAATCTCCGATTTTTTTTATTGAAATGTTTAAATCAATATTTATTTCATCCTTGTTACTTGCAACGCCTCTTATCTTTACGAACATGTTGATTATGACAGTCCTTGGTATTATCGCCAGAACAGTTCCACAGATGAATGTGATTATGGTGAGTTTTGCAGTAACAATTGGTTTAGGAATGTTAGTATTTACGGCAACAAGTGATGAGTTTTTCCATGTTGCTTATAAAATGTATACAGACAAATTAGGTATGTGGTTTAACTTCATACTTTAGAGGATTAAATGGCTGACGAATCAGATCAAGAAAAAACCGAAGAGCCTTCCGCGCATAAGATTGAACAATCCAGGCGTAAGGGAGAGGTTGCATCTTCGAAAGAGTTGACAAGTGTACTTGTTCTCTCGGCTAGTCTTTTGACTCTTGGTCTTTCTATGCTCTTTATCTATGAAGAACTTCAAGAATTTTATTTTTGGATTATGAGGCTAGACGTTGCTACTGCATTTACGGAAAAATCATTGAAGACGATCGTGCATAAAACAGCATCGACGATGCTTATTTGTGCTGCACCAGTAGGCCTTGTCTCAATGTGTTTTGGCATAATTGCGAATGTAGCACAGTTTGGTTTTATCTTTGCTCCTGAAGTTTTAGAGCTTAAGCCAGATCGAATAAATCCAATGCAAGGCTTTAAAAGACTTTTCTCAATGAAGGCACTTGTTGAAGCGGTTAAGTCTGTTTTTAAATTTGTTGTTGTTCTTTCAATCGTATATTTCTACATGAAGGATGACATCGCAACATATATTGGCTTCTTTCATCTCGATTTCTTCCAGTCATTTATCTATGCAAAAGATGTACTTATTAAATTAGGATTTGCAATGATTGGAGGTCTGATCTTAATTGCAATCTCTGACTTTGCTTACCAGAAGTATAGTTATCGAAAAAAGATGATGATGACAAAAGAAGAGGCTAAGAAAGAACACAAGGAACAAGAAGGTAATCCAGAAGTTAAGCAAAAGATTAAGAGTATCCAAAGAGAGATGTCTCAAAAAAGAATGATGGTAGATGTTCCAACTGCGGATGTAATTATTACAAATCCAACGCATATTTCAATCGTCTTGAAATATGACAGTGAAAATATGATTTCTCCAACGATCATTGGAAAAGGTGCAGATAATCTTGCCATGAAGATAAGAGAGATAGCAAAAGAAAATCATATTCCAATTGTAGAGAACGTTCCATTGGCACGTGCTTTGTATAAAAGTGTTAAGGTCGGAGAAGCTGTTCCAAGAACATTGTATAAAGCAGTGGCGGAGGTATTGGCATTTGTCTACAAATTGAAACGTAAAAAGAAAGCCTTAGGCTAGAAATTTGATGGAGAGAGTTCATGGATGAACTTTTAGGAAGATTTAAATTTTTGACACAGAATTCGGATTTGGCCGTTGCAGTGTCATTGTTTCTGGTACTAGGTGTCATGATTATACCAGTGCCACCGATGTTACTTGATCTTCTTTTAGCGATTACACTATCTGTTTCAGTTGTTATTTTACTTGTTTCTGTTTATACAAAAAAACCTCTCGAATTCTCTACATTTCCTTCAGTTCTACTAATGACAACATTATTAAGACTTTCTCTAAACGTTGCATCAACAAGAAATATTTTGCTGGGGGGAAGTGATGGGCTTGGTGCTGCCGGCGAAATCATTCGTTCATTTGGTGAGTTTGTTGTTGAAGGTAACTTTGTTGTCGGTATCATTGTTTTTATTATTCTCGTTATTATCAACTTCATGGTTGTTACGAAAGGTGCGGGAAGGGTTGCTGAAGTTGCCGCAAGGTTTACATTAGATGCAATGCCAGGAAAGCAGATGGCGATTGATGCCGACTTGAATGCGGGCCTTATCAATGAAGAACAAGCAAAGACGCGAAGAGCTGAAGTTGCACAAGAGGCGGACTTTTACGGGTCGATGGATGGTGCTAGTAAGTTTGTTCGTGGTGATGCTATTGCTGGTATTATGATTACAGCAGTTAATATTATTGGTGGTATTATTGTTGGTGTTGGCCAAAATAATATGGGATTCGCTGAAGCAGCAGAAAGATTCACTCTTCTAACTGTTGGAGACGGTCTTGTTTCACAAATACCTGCACTAATTATATCGGTCGCAGCAGGTATCATTGCTACGAGAAATACAGATAATGATAATTTAGGTGCTCAAGTTGGAAAGCAGTTTAAGCTACATCCAAAAGCGATTTACATTACATCTGTTATTCTTCTTGTCTTTTCTCTTGTTCCAGGTTTACCAAAACTTCCCTTTATCACAGTTGGACTTGCTCTAGCATTTATTGCAAATCGAATTGAAAAAGATGCTGCCAGAGAAAAGATTGAAGCCGAAACAGCTACAACAGAAGAGAAAAAGGCTACTCCTGACTCCCTTGAAGATTTACTATCGCTTGAACTTGTCGAGCTAGAAGTTGGTTATGGACTTGTTAATCTCGTAGACTCTTCTCAAAATGGAGATCTACTAGAAAGAATCACATATATGAGAAAGCAATTTGCCCTTGATTGGGGAGTTATAATTCCATCAGTTCGAATTAAAGATAATCTTGAATTAAAGCCAGGTGGTTATAGCGTTAAAGTCAAAGGTGTTGAAATCGCTGCTGGTGAATTAATGCCAGATTACTTCCTCGCTATGGATCCAGGGACTGTTATTTCTAAAATTGATGGAATTGAAACAGTTGAGCCAGTGTTTGGGCTACCGGCGGTTTGGATTTCAGAAGAACAAAAAGATGATGCAAATTATAGTGGTTATACTGTTGTCGATTTATCAACAGTCATTGCAACACATTTAACTGAAATTCTTAAGTCTAATTTACATGAGCTCTTTGGAAGACAAGAACTTGTTCGTATTCTTGATAACTTTAAAGAACAATATCCAAAGATTGTTTCTGATCTTGTTCCAGAAATTTTACCTTTAGGTGCTGTGTTGAAAGTTTTACAAAATTTACTAAGAGAAAATGTATCAATTAGAGATTTAAGAACTGTACTTGAAACACTCTCTGATCATGGGATGAAGGTTAAGGATACTGATTCATTAACTGAGTATGTAAGACAGTCTCTATATCGAACAATCACAGAATCAATCAAAAGTGGAAATGATGATATTCCAATCTTTACTCTCGACAGAAAGATTGAGGAGCAGGTTGCTGGAAATCTAATTCAAACAGAGACTGGTCAACAGCTTTCACTTGATCCACGTGTGACTCAATCAATTTTAGCTAGTTTAAATGAAAAAATTGAAGAAGCGACAGATCTTGGGGAGAAGATGGTTGTTCTTTGTTCTCCTGTCATTAGAAATCATTTTAAAAAGTTAACTGAAAAGTTTATACCAAATTTAATAGTTGTAAGTCATAATGAATTAAGTCCTGATGCAAACATCAGGTCATTAGGAACGGTGAGGTTATAGGATGTATGTAAGAAAGTTTGAAGGTGACTCTTTAGAGGAGACTCTTGGTGTTATTAAACAAGAACTTGGACCAGATGCAATTATCTTAAAGACCGTTACCAATAAGGGCTTAAAGGGTGCATTTAAGAAGAAGAGAATTGAAATTACAGCAGCAATCTCTGAAAAGAGTTATTCTAAAAAGGCTAAAGTGGATAGTGTGTTAACAACTGATCAAAAAGATAAGTTCTATCAAAACAATTCTTCTTATATCTCAAATATGATTAATAATTCTGATAGAGAAGAGCGAAGCAGTTCGGCTCATCAGGCAGGTTATGGTCAGGTTGCTCTTAATAAAAGTGTTCAAGCTAAAAATATTGCGGAAAGTTCAGTGCCTACTGCTACTTCATCTTTAAATACGATGGGAAGCTCTCTTGATGACTTCTTATCGTCAGGTGCTCCAAAGACAGAATATGGGGAAGAGCCAATTTTAGAGCATGAGCTTAAAACGATTAAAGTAGAAGAGGTGCCTAGTTATGCTGAAAAAACACCTGCTTCTGAGATGATGAGTCAGGGTGTTAATCCTGAGCTTGAAAGCCTTGTTCAATTACAAAAAGAAAAAATTGATATCCTTGAGAAGCAAATTTTTGAATTAAGTCAAAATTTAAGTGATATCGACCGACCAAAAGCAAGAGGTGTTACTGATCTTGTGTCAATTCTTAGAAGTCTAGATATAGAAGAAAAGTATATTCAGTCGCTTGTTAAAAAAGTGAACTTTGGTTTGTCTGGAAGTGATCTGGAGAATTCTGATATTGTATTAGAACTCGCTCTGAAAGAAATGCTAGCAGAAATACAGGTTTCGAGACCACTTTTTTCTAAGGTAGATAATAGTGAAGCAGCAACTGTAACTGTAGTCGTATCAGATATAACCTCTGGTCAAAGTTCGATGTTAACAAAAATTGCGTCTTTACAAGAAGGATCGACGATCATTAGAAATAAAGGTGATCAAGACTTCAAAGATAATAAAACCTTTTCTGAAAAGTTTTTTGATATAAAAATTCAAACTCTAGATTCAGTTTCTGAAATTGTACAAGAAACACGAAAAATTATTGAAAATAATCAGAATGTATTCATTGACTATAAAGCTGGGAATCAAGAAGCTAATGATATTAAGAACTTCTTGGATGGTCTTAGAAGATCATTTAAAAATGTGGAAGTTTTAGTCTGTCTTTCTTCGATTAACTCTGAATTGTATAATAAAAAGGTATTAAATCGTTATTCGCGTGTAGCGAATGGGATTGTTGTTACACATTTAGATCAGTGTCTTAATTATGGAGCACTATTTAATATTGCGATCAACTTTCCAGATTTACCATACCAATTTTTTGGAACAGGTGAGATAGTTCCAGATGACCTCGAGGGAGCTACCGCTGAAAGGATTTTGGCAGGTATCTTTCAATTATAGAAAGTTGACGTAAGATTATTTAGGAGACAGGATGTCTAAGAGTAACTCTAGTCAGTGGTTGATGTCACAGAGAAGTGACTTCTCATCACGTAAGACTATTTCTGAAATTTCATCATCACTCAGTAAAACAGCAAAAACGATTGCCGTACTCTCAGGAAAAGGCGGAGTTGGAAAAACTACCAGTTCTTTGGCTCTTGGCAGGGAGTTTGTAGAAATTGGTAAGAAAGTTTTAGTCATTGATTGTGATTACAATCTGTCAAATACAGCAGTAAAACTAGGCGCTCCATTAAATGACAATTTTATGTCATTACTTGCTATGAAGAAAAGTTTTGAAGAATGTATTTATCAAAAAAATGGTTTAGATATACTCTTTGGGTGTAATGGTAATTTAGAATTGTTCGATAAAGACTTTAGTTTTGATCAATTTATTATAAGTATCCTTGCAAAATATTCACCGAATTATGATTATGTTATTTTAGACTGTCCTGCAGGAATAGGTAGGGATACTGTTAATCTTGCATCTTATTGTGATCAAAGATTTATTGTTGTTAATCCGGATCGCTCATCGATTACTGATTCATACGCATTGATAAAAATTTTAAATACAAAGCACTCTGTCAATACCAATCACTTGATTGTCAATCGAGTTTGCTCAGAGAAGCAATTTCAAAAAGTTGTAAAGTCCTTAGTGGATACAGTCGATACTTTTTTGAACGCTCAGTTAAAGGTATTAGGAGCTATTAAAAACATTCAACTTCCAACTGATAGATTCGATCAAGAATTTAACAGGGGGGAAAATAGTTCACTTCATAAATATTTCTCTAAAATAGTTAGCAAGTACACCGAGGAGGACTCTAGTTATCAAGATGATCTAATGTCATTAAGACTAAATTCATCAATGAAACATGAAGTTCGAACAAGTTTATAAGAGAAGGAGTCCTCGATGTCGTCAATTGCAAAAAAGCTGAAAAATTTAACTGATTACAGATGTGTTATTGATCAAGAAACAAAAGATAAGATTGTAGTTGAGTACGCACCGTTAATTAAGTATATCGCACAAAAAATTGCTTCTCGTCTGCCTGCTAATATTGAGCTTGATGATCTTATCTCATGTGGTGTTATTGGGCTAATGGATGCGATTGATAAGTTTGATCCAACTAGGGATAATAAATTTAAAACATATGCTGAGTTTAGAATTCGAGGCTCTATTCTTGATGAGCTAAGATCGCAGGACTGGGTTCCTCGTTCCATTAGAGAGAAGGCTAAGGTTCTTGATAGAGCATACCAAAAGTTAGAGTCTGAGTTAGGACGTCCTGCTACGGATGAAGAGATGTGCAAAGAATTAAACATCTCTAAAGATGAATTCCATACGATGTTAAATCAGTCTCGTTCAGTGTCCATGCTAAATATCGATGATTCTGCAACATTCAATAGAAATGATAAGAAAGCAATGGCTGGAATGAATGAAGAGTCTAAACTTACAAATCCATTCTCAGCTGTTTCAAATAAAAATTTCAGAGAGAAAATAAAGGAAGGAATAGGTCAACTACCAGAAAAGCAAAGACTTGTGCTTTCACTTTATTACTATGAAGATTTAAATTTGAAAGAGATTGGTCAAGTTCTTGATGTAACAGAATCAAGGGTTTCTCAGCTTCATACTCAAGCGGTAAGTAAACTTAAAGCAAAACTTCAGAATATTTTTGAAGGTCATGAAGATATGATCGCTTGAGATACTTTTTAGTTAGATAAAGCAATAGAAAGCCCAATCATTTTGATTGGGCTTTTTTGTAGTTTTTATGCAGAAAATTCCCTTTTCATTTCGTTTTTTGAACGCCATAATTATGATATATTTTCTGACGATTTCACAGGAAGTGAAGGGTCTTTTTACATGATGTATTTATATTTTAAAAATAAAAATCAATTATTTATTTGCAGAGGAACTTATGAAGTTAAACTTTAACAAATCTATGTTTGTTTACTTTTGTGTTGTTATGTTTTCAACCATCGCGATTTCAGGAACCGCTGCTTTCTATTTTTGGAAAAATGGTTTAAATAGTGTTGAAAATGTCTCAAATTTTTCAAGTGCTGCAGGGATGTTAAATTCTTTTCAAGAAAAGAATGTCTTAGATAAAATTAATAGTTACTTAAGTAGAGATCAAATCAATGAAGCAATATCGATGCTTGATCTGATGAGCAAAACGGTAAAGGAAGTTGATGATAATTTTGAAATTGAAAGTACTGAGAAGTTAAATTCAGAGATAGGTGCATTAAGAAAAGATTTAAATAAAATATTAGCGACAACAAGTATTACGTCGCTCGTTCATGTGTTTTCTAAAAAAGTTCAGAGCTTTAATGATTTTGTAGTTGAAAATAGGTGGAGAACTCTTACAAGAGTTTCTAGTGCTATGAAAGTAAAGTTAAATGCACTCAATGCAAAAAATAGAAAAGCTATCGCTTTAAACAAGTTAAATTCTTCATATATTAAATTTATTAAAGATGTAAATTTTATGGAATCAGTAACCAAAGGTTCTGTTCTATCTAATTCAGATAAAAATATTATTATTTTAAAACTAAATGGACTTAGAACAGAGTTGAGTATGCTTAAAAAGTATATTAACTACTATCGTTCGTATAAGGTAAATTTTGGTAAAGTTGCAGGTAGCTATAGTGTCTGGTATGAGCAAGCGCTTCCAAAAATAGCTGATGCACGTTTTGCTGCTGATAATGCAACAAGAAAGGTGCTCTATATTCAGTTAGGAAGTGTTTGTTTTATTTTAATCTCACTACTCATTGGCTTCATACTCTATCCGATTTTTGAGAAAAGTTCTCAAAAGAGTATGGAAAAAGAAGTTCTTAATATGGTTAAAGATGGAATTATTCCAATTGAAGGGAAGATTAATTCAAACTGGTCTCAAGTTTTCAAAGATGATGTACAGATTTATCGTGAATATATGCATAAAAGAATGAGCTTTGGGTCAATTTTTCAAGATGCGATGCCATTTTCATCGATTCTTCTTGATTCAAATCTCAACTTAGTTTGGGCGAACTCTCTTTTTTTCGAGCACTGGAGTTTAGAATCAAGTGAACAAAAGAAAAGTGAATATACATGGGACACTCTACAACGATTTACTAACCTAGGTGAAAATGATCCAGTTGTAACAGCTGTTAAAGAAAATATTGCTGGAATTTATCAAATTCAGGTCAAAACAGAAGTTGCTGAAGCTGCTGCTCCATTTGAGATGTATGTGTCTCCTGTAGAGTATGCGGGTCAAACTCGTATCATGGTAATCTTCTATCCTCTAAGAAGTATTGAAGAGACAATGAGAAATCAGATTAAATCAGTCGTCGGGCCTGTTTCAAGATCTTTAGAAGCAATAAGAGATGAAGAATTTCTAGATGAAGGTAAGGATAAGATTTTTGCTGACTTTCAAGCTGCTGGACTTGATCACATCTTCAAAAGTTTTGAAAATCTTAATGATACATTTCTTCAAAGAAAACTTGCTTTCTTAGATGAGATAGAAAAGTTAGAAAATAGAATTTACGAATTAAGTACAAGAGTTAGCCAGTTTGAAGTTTGTATTGGAAATCAAGAAGAGTTGCAGAATGAAAGTGTAAGTAACTTTAAAAATGTTAAGTCGCAAATTATTGATTCTCTAAGCCTAAGAAGTGATTTAGAAGTTGGTTATTCAGAGTTATCAAGCAATACTCGTCATATTCTCCATAAAGAGACAACACTACTGTCTAAGTCTTCTGAGATTATTGACTCATTGAATGATAACCGCCAAGCTATTTCAACGATTGCAAAGGTAAGAGAAGAATTTAAAGATCTTAAGACTAGAACAGATATGATGAGATCAAAAATTTCAAATTTTGTAGATTCTATCAATAGAGGAAATACTTCTGGTGAATCATTTAAACGTCTTTCTGAAGAAATGAAAGGCTTTGAAGAAGTTTTGCAACTATTTTCAAAAGTTTCAACAAGTTTAGATGTTGGCTTATCTAAAGCTCAAATTATCATGGATGGTCATGAAATTCCTTCGATCGAAAATGAAAAAGTCGATCTAAAGCAACTTGAAGATAGATTCGCTTATCTTCATAATAGACATTTATGTAATACTAGAGTACTAACGCAGAAAGACGAAGAACTCATAAAGTCTTTAAAGTCTTTATACACAAGCTTTCAACAAATGAGAGCAAACTTAAATCAGGTTAAAAATTCTGTCGCTGAAAACACAGAAAGAAGACAGTCTGAAACTAGTATTTAAGTTTTTTTGAATATCTCAATACTACTAAGCTATCTTCTTAATTTTATTCATGTTTTTTTGAAATTGCTTCATTAACATCATATCGGCTATACTGATTTAATTATGTTATAGTTAAAATTTATTTTAGCTTTTTCTATTAAGAATAATGATGAAGTATATCCGGATAATATTTATATTCTCTCTACCGTTCTTCTTCGCTCAAGGAGCAAAATTATTAAATGGTCTTACGGTAAACTTAGCTGGTGTTGTTGGGCCGGATCAGAAGGGACGTGAGCAAGTTATTATTGAATCTGTTTTTGAGTGTATGGGGGTTAAAGCGACTTTTAATGAAGTTCCTTATGGCAGACACTTAATGGAGTTTCAAGATAAGAAACATTATGACTTTGTAACAACAATTCCGTACAATGAAAAGCTATCCGGCTTTAAGACTCTTTCTCATATAGCCTATTATAATGGGGTTATTACGAGAGCTTCTTTAAAAAAAGAAATAAAGTCTCTTAAAGATCTTGCTGGGTTGAGCGTAATAGCATTCCAAGATGCGCTAAAGCTTCTTCCTGGACTGAACAAGGTTGTCAACAAATTTAAAGTCTATAAAGAGACGACGAAGCAAGAGTTACAAGGAAAGCTTATTATTGCAGGTCGAATGGATGCTGCAATAAGCGATAGTATGATTTTTTATCACTATACGAGAAAACTAAGATCTGATAAAGATGAAGGTTTTAAAGATAGAGTTAAGTTTAAATTTCATAATATTTTTAAACCGTCACGATTTCATCTTTATTTTAGTGATCAGAAACTTCAAAAATCATTTGATACTTGTTTTAGTAAGTTAAGAGTTAAAGGTGGCATTCAAAAAATAAACCACCTTTATATGCTTGACGCTGTTTATGATTTACTTTAAATACCAACACTTAGTTTAAGAGTTGTTTTTTCATTATCAATTATCTTGGCATATTCTACTCCAAAATGAACGAGTAGAAGACTGATCTCTGTACCGACGATAAAATGCATTCCACTTTCATCTGTTTGTGCAGATTGAGCACTCGTAAATGATGAATCAAAGATTGTTCCGCTCGTTGCATTTACACCTAAAGAAGTATCAGTCGAAACGTAGCCAATTCCAATATATGGACTAACAAAGAGCAAATCAGCACCAGTCATAGCCATAATTCCCCAACTACTTGAATCAAAAGTTACTTTTGAATTTACTGGAACGCTCGATACATTTGTGTCAGTTGCATAAGATAACTCACTTGTACTGTAATGTGCTCTAACTGCAAGGTCAATTATTGGCAGCTTAAACAGACTATTTGTTAGTGTATATTTAACTGCTCCTGAAAATGTCGAAAGAGTTAAGTCGGACAGTTTTCTTTCGGGAAACATTGTCGCCTCAAAATGAAACCCTAGCGGGAGGCTTACTTGTCCCATTAGTCCTGCATGCGGAATAATACCAATATCGAGGGAGTCATCAAAATCTTTTGCGATAGATTCTATTTCAGGTGATTGAGTAACTCCTGCTACAAGACCAATTTCAAAGCCAAGTAATTTACCTCTACCATCCACCGTGGTGACTGAGGAGTGAACGAAGTTGGCTCCAACTTCATTAGCAACATTTTTAAACTGAGCCTCTGTAAGATTATCCAGAACAAAAATGTTTGCTTTACTTGAAAAAATAAATAGAAATGAAAATAGTAGAATAATAGTCTTCATAGGCTTTCCTTACGGCTTCTAACACGATAAAATTTCTCTTCTTTTACATTCTCTCAAACTCTTACAAGCCTTACTAGAAGGGCAATATATTCATTTTAAATTGTAGAATAAATAAAATTTCCATGGAGTCAAAATGGTGAAACTGAGAGGTTTTTTTGACACTTAAATGGTCCTACAAGTATCGGTAATCTCGTAGGGCCAACAACATCAAAGGTTTTGTTTAGTGATTAATTTGACACTGCCCCTATCAAATCCATGAAATTACGTAGGACCAAAGTTGGCATCAAACATGCTTCTATATATAGTATCAGAGGCGGGAAGCCTCAAAGAGAACAGGAAGTACTCTCAAGATGATTCAGGAAGAATTTTTGTCAGGAAGACAATAAGGAGACTTTGAGGATGGATACCCTAAAAGTTGTTTTAAAAACCTCGCACCAAAGCACCAGTTCAAAAAGTTACAGTAAAATGCGCTCTCTATCATTAGTTTCTTGTAAATTGCAAGAACATGTTTTTAAACACCGTCCTCAAAGTACTTTTTTATTTTTTAAATATAATTTTATGGCCATGGAAGGCCTGTAAGATACACGGAAGTTCTGAGAGTCCAAGATGAAACATCCCTCTCTCCCTAATAATTGTCTTGGATGATCAAACTGAACTGGGGACTTAACAATTAGATACTAGCATATTCTTTAAGAAAGGTTTGTCCCCAGTTCTTTTTTTTACAATTCCTCAATTTATACCAAAATAGTTGATTTCTTTATCTTACTCTAATCTAAGTTCTAATAGAATAAAGTCGATGAATCTTTGAATATTTCAAGGATGAGAATTATTAAAAATCGCCTAGTATGAGTCTCAATTGGAGATACTACAGTTTGCTTTTGAAAAGAAGTTTTATAACTATGACGTCTTAAATGAATTGATGAGTTTTATAAGTGATTCTCATCTAGCTTACTTCAAAGAAAATTACAGTTTATTTTTTTTAATGACGTTAGTCTTATAAAAGATATGATTAAAATTATATTATCAGGAGAGGAGAATAAATCATACTCACTCTATAGGGATTCATTTCTCAGGGCGTTGAATAATGACTATATAGACAAGGCGAGATATACGTACAATTTTATAAAAAATCAAATTAACAAGTATTGAAGATAAAAGAGACTTATTTCGTATTTTATCAGATGTTCTTAATGGTGAAAAATATAAAGTAAATCAAAATTTATTAAAAGAGTTTCAAAGACTTAGTCTAAGTGTTGATTCAATTGAACAGGTAAAATATCTTGTTAGATTAATTGATGATGACTTCAGCAGCATTGTGGATCGTAAGCTCATGTATACTTATAAACTAATCAGTAGTTCAGATATTTCAAATATTGCGATTATGTATATGAGAATATGCGTGAGTCATGATCAGAAACCATCAACTGAAGTCTTACATATCCTAAATAAGATGGAGCCTCAAAAAACTTATGCTATAAGTAGATATTTTGGTCAATATTTATTAGGGGCGATTTTAGATAATGATAGAGAAAAAGATTCACAACAGCGAATAACACCTTTTATAGACTTTAATCATTCATTTTTAGAAGTACTAAAAGAGATCGAAAAAAATGATTATAGCGATGCTAAGGTAAAAGTTCTTGGTTACTACCTTAATGAATTTTCATATAACGGAGAGGTTCCAGATGCTAATTTTTTAAGATTAACTCTGGCCGTTGAGAATTCTGCTCAAGAAGAATTAACACAAAAGCTAATGAGCTTGAATGAAGTCAGAAGAAAAGCGGTTGAGACAATAGTATCCCTGGGGGGGGGGAACTTTTCTTTGGCTATGTTTCATATGATAGAGAATAAGCATATGAGTGATGAAATTGCTGAAAGCCTACATGATATTGGAGTTCAAGTAAGGTTTTTACACGATAAAGTTAAAAAAGGTGATTTTTGGTTTATTGATTATCTACAGGATATTCAAAAAATACATAGAAAAGAGTTTAATCAGCCAATGCAAAGAGAGATATTTATTGATCTTGTTATGCGAACACTTGAGGGGTACAGGAAAGTTTAAAAAAGCTTCCTTCTCAAAGGTCAATTAGAGATGGGATTATTTTGAAATTCATGAATTGTTTTGGTCTTATGAAGTATTTCTAGGATAGGTAAAAAATTCTTGTGTATTTTGGTTTAGTTATTTTTTTCTAATCATTTATAAAAATACCGATAATTAGTGTATGAGCAGTGAAAGTCATATTCTCTATTTGCAATTTCATAAGGAACTCGATAGAGAGTTTATTTATCTCTCTAGGATTTTCCTTCAATTTGGAGTTACATTAGTTCCAATTACGGTAACAGGACTTAAGAGTTACCTACCCAAGGGACAAGATAATATTATTATCATTGTAAGAGATATTGAAAGCTTAAAAACTTATCGTCGATTGCTAAAACGATTTTTGAATTTTTCAATGAGAAATTCGAAATTAAGAGTTTTTGAATTAAGTTCTTTTCCTGTCTATCATGAATCTAAGTTTTTAAAAGATGATCGTCTTGTCCGTTTTAATTTACCAATTAAAATGCATCACTTTGTAAAAAAGGCTCTTCCTCGTTTGAGAAAGGCAAGTGGCAGTTATTCGAATATGTGGCCAGGTGGAAGACGAGCCAAATTGCCAGAGAGTTAAAAAAAATGGAAAGAGGGATGGAATCAAGAAAAGAGAGAGTAAGAAGACTACTCGTTATACTAGAGAATGATATCAATACTCTTCATTCAAGAGTTGTCGAAAGAAAAGATGAATACTTATCGATACTATCGTTACAAAGAAGTCGAAAACATTTTGAGGTAATCTTTCGGTCTCGATATCCTACAATGTCTGTTGAAAGTCTTATGCTTCTCACAGAGGATGTCCTCGTTTTAATTAACAATTTTTACAATGAAATAGAAAAATATGAATGGTATCTCATGTATACTGAGGATCAGCCAAGTGTAGTAGAGAGTAACGCTCACCACTATATCAAAGAAATATCTTCACATTATAATATGCTAAGTGTATTTCTTGAGGCAGAATTAAGTACAATTATTGAAGATGCTTCTTAGATGAAAAATATTTTTATACTACTCACATTTATCATTTCTCTTAACTCTCATTCGAGAGAAGCAATTTCCGGTAGTCGATTTGAACTTCTAACTGGAGTAAAAAAAGGAACGGAAAATGCTCCACCAGTAAAAGGATATTGGGATAAGAAATTCGCATCAGAAAAATATATCTATGGTAAAGCTCCTGCGAAATTTCTCGCAAAGAATTATGACTTCATTCCTAGTGGCTCTCGAGTTCTCGATATCGGAATGGGTGAGGGAAGAAATGCTGTTTTTCTGGCGACTAAGGGTTATAAAGTTACTGGTATTGATATCAGTCGTGTTGCCATTCAAAAGGCTCGCTTCTTAGCAAAAGAATTTGGTGTCAGAATCGATACGATTCATAAGAGTATGAAAGATATCAAAATTAAAAATGGAACGATTGATGCGATTATCTGCTTTTACTATGTCGATAGAACAGTTGTTCAAACACTAATGGATTGGTTAAGGCCTGGTGGTGTACTTGTATTTGAAGCTTATAGTATTAATCAAAAGAATATAAATAAAATGAACGAAGATGATTCATATCTTCTTAAAGAAGCAGAGCTTTTGACTTTGTTTCCGGGCTTTAGAATTTTAAAGTATGAAGAGCCGATGCATGAAAAAGAGTACACTTCTAGTATCATCGTACAAAAACCTATGTAATTAACATTTTATGCCCTCTTTCTTTGCGTTTGTAACTAAGTAAAATAGAAAAATGAGATATATTGCACTCTTAGTACTTACATTTTCGGTTATGGCAAATATGAGCTCTGAATTAAGTGATCTTGCACTTTTTAGTGGAAGAATTTCCAGTTATTCTAAAAAAGCCAAGCTACTTCGATTTAAAATCAGCTTCGAAAACGTTAAGTTTCTCAATAAAGGTGACAATGTTGAATTCTGGGGTGAGCATCAGGATCTAAACAAATGTAAGGGGAAGGTACTTGCCCGCTCTAGTGATTATCTGCTTGTTAAAGTTCGCGCTTATCAACGTTGCAATGAAATTTCTCCGTTCGCCATGGGGCGTTACTTCAAGATTTCTAGTATTGATTTAAAAAATAATATTGATACGGCGAAAAAGTTAACAGCGATCTTATTAAAGAAACGTCTTGCATTGCAGAGCAAAATAGGACGAAACGATAAGTTGATCGCTACTTATTTGCAACGAGTCGAAGCAACGAACAATCGTTATGAGATACTGCGTCGAAAGCTTGAAGCAGAGTGGCGAGATGAGTTAACACGACTTGAAGAAGACCATTTAGAAATTGTTCGTAATAACGATGGTTTAAAAATTAGATTGAATGAAACAAGTCATAAGTTAGAAGTTTACCAAGTTGAAGACACCAATCTCGTTAAAGATCGCTGGTCATTAGATCCTAATATTTATATAACGAAGTAGGCATAGCGTTAAGGCGGTGTCATCTTGCCTCTAGTCAAAACAAAAGTAAATTAGTAGTGTCCACCCTAGAAAAATGGTCAATTATCGGCTATGTTTGATGTGCTAACAAAAAAAAGGAAGATCTATGAATTTTTTAAGAATCTTACTACTTTTAGGTACTTTGCTATTCGCTTATAAACAAGTGACGATGGCAAGTATCGCAAACAAGGGTGGTACTTTTTATTTTAACTTAGGAAGTACTCCTACGACACTTAACCCTCTTTCATCTTCAGATGCATACTCTTCAAGGGTTCAAGCATATGTTTTAGAAGGTTTATTAGAGAGAGATGTAGACACTTATGAGTGGAAGCCTGCTCTTGCTGAAAGTTATGAAATTTCAAAAGATGGACTTCAGTATACTTTTAAATTACGTGAAGGTGTTAAGTGGCATGATGGAAAACCACTAACTGTTGAAGATGTTAAATTTTCTTATGATGCTATTATGCATCCAGAGAACAAGTATAAGACTGCTCACTTAAAATCTTATTACGAAAATATCGAAAAAGTAGAAATTCTTGATAAGAGAACTGTTAAGTTTCATGCAAAGAATACTTACTTTAAGAACTTTGATGTAGCTGCAGGCCTTACAGTTGTTCCAAAGCATATCTATGAGAATCCTTCAGAAAAACAAAAGAAGAAATTAAATAAAACTCTTGTTGGTACAGGGCCATATACTTTTGCGACTTTTAAAAGAGGTAAAGGTATTACTCTCAAAGCAAACCCAAATTGGTGGGGAAATAAAGTTAGCGATAAAAAGAATGATAACAACTTTAAAAAGATTTATTTAAGATTTATTAAAGAGTCGACAATTGCGCTTCAAAGACTTGAAAAAGGTGATTTAGATTTCAACTCTCTTAATGCTGAAGATTATGAAAAGAAGAC
Source organism: uncultured Oligoflexia bacterium (assembly GCA_963922285.1). Taxonomy (GTDB): domain Bacteria; phylum Bdellovibrionota; class Bacteriovoracia; order Bacteriovoracales; family Bacteriovoracaceae; genus Halobacteriovorax_A. The sequence goes on from CAWUIU010000002.1 coordinate 36,306, forward strand.
TAGCGGAAAGAGATGGGGAACTGAAGTTTTTAAGGTGAAAACACAGAATAAGTCTCCAAAAGGTTATGGTTTCATTGGTTGGAATCTTAGAGACCCTAAGTTTTCTTCTCGTAATGTTAGAAAAGCGCTATTTCACTTAGTTAATAGAGAAATGATGATCGAAAAGTTTCGTTATGGTCATGCTTTTCCAGCAACTGGACCTACTTATCTTCAAAGTGAATATGCTAATAAAAGTGTTAAGCCCGTAAAGTTTGATCCTAAGGCAGCATTAGAGATATTAAGGTCTGAAGGCTGGAAGGATACTGATGGTGATGCTGTTCTCGATAAGATGATTGATGGAAAGAAAGTAAAAATGTCTTTTACAATTCTTGAGCCATCTAAAGACTTTGTTAAGTATCTAACGATCTTTAAAGAAGATGCTAAAAAAGCGGGTGTTGATGTAAAGGTTAAGTATATCGAGTGGAACTCTTTTATCAAGGCACTTGATGAAAGAAAGTTTGAAGCTGTTAGACTTGGTTGGTCTGGTGGCTCTGTCGATTGGGATCCGAAACAAATTTGGCACTCTAGCTCGGCAGATAACAAAGGTTCTAATTTTGTAGGTTATAAGAATGCTAATGTTGATAAGTGGATTGATGAATCAAGACTCATTATCGATAAAGAAAAGAGAAAAGCAGTACTTAATAAAGTTTATAAGCAAATTGCTGAAGACTATCCGTATGTGTTCCTATTTAACGACAAGTATATTTTCTATGGTCACACAAAGAGAATGAAGAGAGTTAAGGACACATATACATATGGTGTTGGTCTAGATAAGTGGTGGATTACGAAGTAGAAAAGTACTTATAATTCACTCTTAATAAAAGGTAATAAAATTGTTTAACTATATAATTCGACGTTTATTAATTTTGATCCCGACTTTGTTCGGGGTCACTCTTTTAACTTTTGTTATCATCAACCTTGCTCCGGGATCTCCTGTCGAACAAAAAATTCAACAGATGAGATTTGGTGGAATGGGTGACTCCGGTTCAAATATCGGAGGTGGTGAAAACAAGGATTCAGGTATTTCGGAAGAAGTAATTGAAGCTCTTAAAAAACAATATGGTTTTGATAAACCTATTCATGTTAGATATTGGATCTGGCTAAAGAACTTATCGAAATTTGATTTTGGTGAGAGTTTTACATATGAGGAGCCGGTAACGGATGTTGTGCTGAGTAAGTTAGAGGTATCAATTCAATTTGGTTTGATCTCCTTTCTCTTCTCTTATCTTATTTGTATTCCGCTTGGGGTATGGAAAGCCGTAAAGCATGGTACTAAGTTTGATGTCGTATCAAGTTTCTTACTCTCTGGACTTTATTCAATTCCGGGCTTCATGCTGGCAATTTTACTTCTTGTTTATTTTGCCGGAGATACTTTTGTAGACTGGTTCCCTGTTGGAGACCTCTATTCTGATGAATATGAAGATCTTTCCACTTGGGAGCAGATAAAAGATAGGGTTCATCACTTTATACTACCTCTCATCTCGTACATGGTTGGTCAGTTCACTGTTTTGACTCTATTGATGAAGAACTCGATGCTAGAAGTGATTTCTCAAGATTATATTAGAACAGCTAAAGCGAAGGGTCTTGCTGATAAATTTGTGTATATGAAGCATGCTCTAAGAAATGCATTGATTCCAATTGTAACTGGGTTTGGTCACTTTCTATCTTTGTTTTTTGCTGGCTCTCTTCTTATTGAAACGATTTTTAACTTAGATGGTATTGGTCTTCTTGGTTATCAATCAGTTCTTGAAAGAGATTATAATGTTATTATGGGTCTGTTCTTTATTCAGACTCTGATTATGTTTGTGGGTAACCTTATTAGTGATATCCTCTACGTAGTTGTTGATCCAAGGA
>CAWUIU010000003.1:0-28803 GCA_963922285.1 uncultured Oligoflexia bacterium
CTTGATAATCCAAAATAAGCTAGTGTGTCCACAGTGGCGGGGGAGATATAAAGATGGGAAATAATTGGGAAACAACTGCTGAAAACAAACCATAAAAATGAGTAAGAACGAAAATAAAAGACCAAGTAACTAATTGATATTAATAATATGGCCTGGAAAGCGTGTAAAGAGCAACCTTTCGAGATTTCGAATCTCTTGTTCTCCGCCATTTTATATTTTTTCAGAAATTTCCATTTCCAACTAGGGATTCTAAAGAAAACAACTTGCGCTATCGCTTGTTTTTTTCTAACTCAAAGTCAGCGACAATATCCGAGAAAAAAAATAACTGACAAACAATTCAAATCATCGCGCTAAGAAAATATTATTGATGACTAATTTTTATACATCCTCGTAATAAATTCAAATCGTACGATTTAAATACTATTTCATGAAATAATTAGCAAAAAATTCTAGGAACTATTACATGAATAAAACCTCGTACCTCATTCTCGCTTCAATGCTTATGCAGCTATATACGCACTCAAATACAATAGAGTCCAACTATGACATCGTCAGAAACCTAAAAGTTAATCCTGAACAACTTCAAACACTAACAGAGCTTGAACTTAGTCATATGCCGCCTAAAACAAGACCGGAGTTTTGTCCTCTAAACAACACTGCGTCCTACAAAAAGACTGCAGAAAGTCTTAAGGCATTAGTAGCAGTATTTCAGGACGACTGCTTTGATAACAACCAATCACTTGTAGGCCAACTACTAGAAAGCTCTCAATCTCTAGAAAATGAACTCAACACACTAGCTGAACAACAAGGTAAACCAGCAAATACTCCTCAAGTACAAACTCTTGATGAAATTGAAGTCGATGGTATTCCAGTTGCACAAATTATGAATGGAATGAATACTCTCTTTAGTTCAAATAAATGTACAAATCTTGATAGACAATCATTTCTTGAAAGATCTGCTGATGTTATTCAAACATTTTCTCAAATTGGCCTTTACTCAGATGATGGTGCCAAATATGCTTTTGGTGGCCTAGCCGTATCTTCGATCCTTCGCTTTATAAATAGTATTTTTGAAAAAAGATTTGAATTTGAAAACGAAGCTGACATTCAAACATTCGTAAAGCTAAATTGTTCTTACTATGACTTAAGAAATGAGATAAAGAAACTTGAAGTCTTTAGCATTGACACAAGCAAACATCATCGAGACAAAATCACTTCAAAAGAATTACTCGATCAATTAAAGCTAACTAAGGAAGCTTACAATAAAGCTCTTGAAGAACTCGACAAAGAGATCAGTGAAAAAGAAGAAAAATATATCTCTACAATTGCAAAAGATTTAGAAAAAATCATTACACCTATTTCTAACGCTCTTCCTGCAACAATTGCTGATCAGCCAGGAAAGAATGCAACTTATCAACAAGCTGAAGTACTTGGTCTTCTAACTTTTAATCTAGACCTACTTCAAAATGCGCTTACTGAATATATTGCTGAATCCAATGGACCAGAAATGTTTTTAAATATTCTTTTTAAGCAAAAACTAGACATGCTTTTAAATGCTGGCGAACTAATGACTCTAACACCAAAAGAGTTTAATAATACTTTTTATCATGACCTTGTAAGTTCTTTTAATCGAGTTCTTAGAGACATTGAAAAACAAAGAGCAGAGGGAAAAAAGAAATTTCAGGATGAAGTACTTATTTCAGATAACGACAGTAGCTTGACTGTCAGCCAGATTAAAGAATACTTAGCAAGTAAAGACAGAATAGACACCGAAGAAGAATTTAACACTTACTTCAAGAGAACTAATACTATTGATAGTAGACTTGAAAGATTTGTAAATCGAAATGAATACACTAGTAAAGACAGCAGCAATGGCGGAACGAGAGAGATTGTTAAGTCACTTGATATTGCTAAAAACTATATCTATGGAAGTTTTGGAAAGAACTTCTTAGAAGCAATGAAAGACCGATCAAGCTCACAAAACAAGAACTTCATTGATCAATTTGTCGACATTCAAAATAATTACACTGATCGATCTGGAAAATACTTAAAGATTATTCCAAAAGATCAATTAAACGAAGATCAGATTCGTAATGCTTGTGTTGATGTTCAAACAGCACGAGAAGTTTGGGTTTACTCTCAAAGTCTCTCAGAGCTTGGTTATGACTTTTTATCAACAAATAGTGATATATTTGGAAATGCTGACAAAGTTAAAGACAGAATAATCATCAAGAAACATGATGATAGCACAAATTTGGCCAGAAGAATTATTACTGCCTTAAACTATAAGAAAAAATATGAAAACTACTCTTCACTTGGTAAACAAATTATTGAAGTGTACGGGCAGTCTCTCCCAATAAATGAAGCGCTCGAATTAATTAATACCATCGAATTCTATGGTCAAACATTTACAATCGATGAAGCTAAAAAGTATCTCTATGAAGAATTTGGTAGCTCACTCAGCTTGTACAATTATCTAGGACCAGTCATACTTGATATTGCAATGAATAAGCCTAGAGCTATATTCCTACAAAATATCTATGAAGAGTATTCTTGTGATACAGCAACAACTTTAAATAAGTAAAAAATTAAAATTAGTGAGCATCACAAAAGTTGTGCTCATGACTTTCCTTACCACCGTATCTTCGACGATATTGACGTCTAAAGTCCTCACTAAACCACCAATCAAGCTTAGGTGAGTCACACTCAATATCAGTTGATGGAGCTTGCGGTACGCACTTTGGTGAACCTGCCTGGCACTTTAACCTTACATGAAAATGCTCATGGTGCCTCCACCATGGCCTTATCTTTTTTAAGAAATCTTGACCTGGATATAGTTGACACATAAGTTTTTTTACACCTGGATTTACAAAAATTCTCGCAACACGATCATCTTCAGCAGCCAACTTTAGTACCTCCTGAAGTCTTTCATCCCATTTTCCAGGCAGAAATTCATTAGTTCTTGGATCAAGCATCCAAGGCATTCTTTTTCCTTCTCTTATTTCATCTGAGAGGTCTGAAACATCATCAGATGGCCTCCAAAACCACACATCAACGTCTAATCCAATCTGATGACTTGCATGACCTGGTAAGTATCCTCCATTCCTATAAGATAGATCACCATAAAGAAGCTGGCCGTGGTTCGAAACAAACGAATCCTGAGAAAGATCTTTTATAAATCTAATCATCTCTTCATGACCCCAAAATTTATTTTGAGACATTCTCATTGTCTGTAAACCAAAGTCATTTTTTGGTAGATCTGAGGCACCTTGCAATGAACCCTTTGTATAAGAACCAATGGAAATCGATGAATAGACTGTTAGTTGTAAAAGTAGAATTGCTATTATTTTTTTCATACAAAAAGCGTAACCAAAGAGAATGACTCCGTCAAAAGAGGCTATGTACACTTACGAAGCGTATCACTTTGTAGAAATTACAGAAGGATTGAATCAAAACAAAAGAAGATGTATTTATGCACTGCACAAATGTATAAGAGAGGACACATGAAAGCATCACTTTTGACTATTCTCATGATTTCAAATGTTTATGGCAGCGTTTGGGAAACAACTCAAGATTGGGACGACAATTATAGAGAACAATTTCAGGAATGGATAAGCTCTCATAAAGTCAAAACAGATATGTTTACAGATAAAAATTCTCGTTATTATGGAATTAAAGCAGATTGCGCTGATGTTACATATGCACTAAGTGCAATCTTTGCTTATGAAAATGGTCTTCCTTATAAAGTTAAAAACCCAGTTTTTAAAAGTGGCCACAAATTCAAGTACTGGTCAAATGAAATTAATCGATTCAATAACTATCAGAGTGGTGACAAAAGACTAATTGCCTTTGTTAACTTCCTTGGTAACTCTCTTGGAACGGAGACATTAAATGTTAATGACTCTTACCCTTTAAAGATTGACAGTATTTCACCTGGTGATTTCTTTGCTTTCAAGAAAAGACAATCTTCAGGTGGCTTTTTAAGACACGCATATAATATTAAAGACGTTCTTCCGACAGGAAACTTCCAATTGATTTGGTCAAATCAGCAAAGAAAGAAGGAAGGTCGCCCAATGAAGCAGGCTGAAATGAATCTATCAAATAGGCCTTATAAATATTCATGGGGCTTTAGAAGAGTAAAGACACCTGAACAATTTGCTATGAATAAAACGAGTATTGAACATTACTCAAGTGAACAATTTGAACTTGCAAAACAATATGATGATAAAAAGTTTTTCAAACATGTAAAAGATAGCCTAAAGCTATATGACGAAGACCCTAATGATAACCTGAAGAGACAAATCAAAAACATTTGTAATCAAGCAAATGAAAGAATTGGTGTAATTGCATCAGGAGAAAAATTTAGACAACAGATTGGTGGAAAATGTATGGACTACAATCAGTTTGATGAATATTCAACACCATCAAGAGACGGGCAATTTCTTAAACTTTTCAATAACTTTTCTGACACATATAAAGAATTTGAAAATGAAGGGAAACTATCAAGAGTTGACGAAAAGACACTTGATAAGGCCAGAGCGATCTTAGGAAAAAGCTCTTCAAGTAATGACTACTGTAGTATTCAATACAAAGCGGGATCAAAAAAGATCACACTTAATGAAATCTACACAAAACTTATTAGCGGAGAACTCTCTTCACACCCTAACGACAATATTGACAGAAGATGGGGAGTAAAAGTTGGAAAGAAAACAACTTGTAAAAAGTGGTACTAGCCTACTTGCGATTTCTACTTTAATTTTCTTATTTAGTTTTAAAGACAATAAGAGTAGTAAAGAAGAAATAATAAGCAAGAACAGCAGTGAACAAAGAACCAGGCTAACGACTCAAGCTGAAAAACATGAGAGTGTCCTCAAAACTCTTAAAACGAGTAAAGACAACCTTAGAAAAAGTTGTCTTGAATTAGTGGATACTTATCACCTTGATAAAAGAAATCATGATAAGATGTTTAAAAATTGGACAAATTACTATCTCCAAAAAGATGGAATCGATTATGTATTAAGAGTTGTCAAAGATGTTAATTTACAAAATATAGAAGTTGATAAAATCAAATTTTTCCGTCTGGACTCAGAAGGATTTCCAACTATAGACCCACACTATAATGACACAATTGCACACTCCCAAGACGTAATTGAAAAAATTCTTGTCGATTACAAGATTGTTGAAACAAGTGAAACTCTTACGCATCAAGAAAAAAACCTTACCTTTATAAAAACCAATGGTAAATTAACTCAAATTGTCGACCAACTCAATAATACAGAATGCAATTTTAAAATCTAATATTGTTTAACCTCCCCTTAATGGCGTATACTTCACTAAGGGGAAAATCATTACAAGACAATTACTTAAAAACATATTTACACGCTATAAGCTTGATTCACTCAGTCTCTTTGTTATTTTTCTAGGCGCATTCAACTCTCTTGGATTTCTACATCCAGATGAGCAATATTACGCAATTGACTTCTCCCTCTACAAGATTGGTCTTCTTGAGACTTTGAACTCTTGGGAATATGATACACAACTAAGACCTTGGCTTTTACCATTAATTTTCGCATTCCCCCTAAAAATACTAGACTTATTAAATGCTGATCCATTTCTATCTTCATCAATCATTAGACTTATTAGCGGGATTGTATCTTGGTTTGCTATTGTTAGATTTATTTCTAAACTAAATTTTAAGTTCAACCAAGAACTGAAAATAAAAGTAATTACACTACTCCTTCATTTCACATTTTTCATAAAATTTATGCAATTTAGATCCAACTCAGAAAATTGGGCAACAAGCTTCTTTCTGCTTTCCATTTCTTTTCTGCTAGACTCTAAAAGCAAAAAGTCACTTGTATTCTCGTCTCTACTTGCTGGAGTATCATTTCTTCTTCGACATCAACTGGGACTAATGATTCTACCAATGTATTTAAATATTCTAATACTCAGACAAGTCTCTCTTAAGAGCTGGATTACATATGCAATCATTCCTATCTTATCGACTATGCTGATTGGTCTAGGTATCGATTCCTTTGGCTATGGTGAACTTAGCTACAGTCCATGGAATTATGTTTATCAAAATCTCATCCTAGGAAAAGTGAATAATTTTGGAGTTTCACCAATATACGCTTACCTAAAATGGACCATTATTAAACTAACACCATTTTTTGGTCTACCACTCTTATATGGTCTCTATTATTATTTAAGAAACAAGACTTCATCTTTATTACTCTGGTCTATTGTTCCATTCATATTGGTTCACCATTTAATTGGCCACAAAGAGTTTCGTTTCCTCTTCCCAGTTCTCCCTATTTTGATAGTCATGGCATGCGATAGCCTAATCGAATCCAGGTGGTTCAACAGCTTAAGAAATAGCAGAACAGTAAAAGTTATCTGGTACTTAAATTTAACTGCAACTCTTATCGTATCTCTTAAAGTTGCCTACACACCTATGAAGTTTTATAGACATGCTTATTTTGCTAAATATGAAAAGCTACTTACATTTCCAGACAGAAAAGGGAATCATCCAACCCTTGAAATGCCATTCTACAAGAGAAAGAATGTAACACTCAAAAAGAGTAGTTTTCCGATTGAAAGTGCGAAGGGAGCTTTATTCACAACGAAGTTCAAAGAACTTGATGTCATCCTAAAAAGAAAAGAGTGCACTGTAAAATTTAGCTCTTACCCACTAAAGGTACTGGAATTTAATTTCTTTAATTGGGTTAATCGATCAAACATTTGGGCAATTTCAATTTGTAAATGATAATTTATTTATAAAGTTTTCGTCTCTGTTTAAAGAAATTTGAAAGTTGTCTTGAACATTCAAAATGACGGTAACCACCGACAATCGAAAAACTATGATTAAATCTTTCATCTTTTGGGAAGTTGTATCCCAACGAAACTGAACCGGCTTTCAAATCATAAGCGCCAAAGATAACTCTTTCCACTCGAGCCTGTAAAAGTGCATACAGACACATTGGGCAAGGCTCTAGTGTTACATAAACTGTATGTCCCAAAAGTCTCCAGTCACCAAGTGCAGTAGACGCTTCTTTTATAGCAACAATTTCAGCATGATCTGTAGTACATTTATTTTTTTCTTTCAGATTGTGTGTTTTAGCAACAATTTGACCTTCTTGATTAGTTATCACACATCCTATTGGTACCTCTCCCATCCGAGCAGCTTTTTCAGCCTCTTCGAGGGCAATTGTCATATGCCAATCATCATTTGCTATCATCATTACTATTCACCAGAAGTTTAGCTTGTTGCTTGTACTTTCTCTCAAATTGCCAATACTTTTGCAACTTAGAAAATGACGAGCGCTCTTCTTCTGACTTGAACAAAAATCTTACACCATAAACATATGGTCTACCGATCGAATGCTGTCTTTTGGAAACTATCTCTACTTCATACGTACAGGAAATATCATTATACTTAGGAGTTATATTTATTCTCTTTCCAACAGAAATATCATCAAACAAAGAAACACCTCCAGCATCTCCTCGAATATCAACGATTCTCCCAATTTCTTCTTTATCATCAAATGACACTGTAACCTTAATATCATTTCGATATCTGAAGTCATATTCCCACCAACTAACAACGGGATAGAAAAGTGGAGTTCTTAAGAGATATGAAGCAATCAATAAAAACACTAAAGAAAAGAAAAAGAAATAAAACAGCGTCAAATCATTATTCATCATTAAGGACTCATAAATATCTGTTACTAAAACGAGAATAGATACACCCAAGAATGTCCAATAACTATAATGTAGATTTTTTAATGTCCTGAAAAAGAAACGAGAATAAACAAGCCATAAAAAAACGATGAAGAGATTTGCGAAGCTTAAGTTATAACTTAGAAAGTAGTAAAACTTAGCAAAGACAAATAATGAAGTATGAAGAATAAAGAAAACCTGAATTCTATCAAACTCATCTTTTATTTTAATATTAGATAAACCAACGTCCATGCAATTAGTTTACCATTTCTGTTGAATTATAGGATTAAGGGAATAATTTGCTTTTTCTTTTTTGTCACATTGAAGTCTAAGATCTGACCATCAACTTTAATCTTGTAAGAGCCTGGCTTATAATTTAATGGAATGACCTCTACCATGTCATACATTCCCAACCACATTCTCAAATCAGCCTTCTCAAACTGCTCTAATGATTTGTTTGCTATAGTGTAAGACGCCGTTGCAGCAGCATAGGCTAAAAACTCTCCCTGCTTTTCTCGCAAGAGTCGGTACGACTGATAGGCAGCGACCAACATTCCAACATGTTTGACAGCTAGTTTTGCTCCGGTTTTAGCCTTAATTGCAGACGACTCTTCACTTAAAAGTTGTCCCAAAACCTCAGAATTATTTGCAATTAGAACACCTTTTTTAGTCTCTTTTAAAACTCCATTTTCAAGGACTTCATAATTAGTATTTAAAGTCTTAGATAAAAACTTTACCTCTGGAAGCTCAAAGCTTATTGAAGGCTTCGCACCAGCCGCTATACTTAACATTGTCGTGGCAAAAGTTGCAAAATCATGTTTTCTTCCAGCATTTATATTTGCATAAGCAAAGAGATCAAGTGGAAAAACGATTTTATTAGCACTCTTAGGAGTTACTAAGTTTTTAACTAAAATTATTACCTGAGAATATTTTTTATTTAATAAATTCTCTACGTCTTTGTATACATTTGTCTTTGCTATATACTTAGAAAAAATTTCTTTCTTAGACTTTAAATGTAGCTTGGAAAAATCTTTTTTGTAGATCTCACTATTTAAATTAAAGCTTTTATAGAGTCCCATTTTTTTATATAGATTCTTCTTTGCGATAGAGCGAAAACTTTTAGCAATCGACTTATCCGTAGATCTTCCAAGATAGTTATGAACTAACATTGACATGACATCAGCCAGAATTGTTCCCTTAAAAACAGCCTTACCTAACATTTGTTCATTTTTATTTTCAAGAAAACTATGCCAATCACGTAGAGTTGATTCCAGACCATTTCGATGCACGGACTTTTTATCTGGAGTTACTGATTCATATAACTTTAAGTGAGACAAGACCTCTAAAAAGCGAAGTTGAGTCTGTTCCAAAGGACTAGGATAGTAAATATCATTTGAATCACTAAGAAGATAGGACTCTATTTTTTTTGATACACGTACAGTATACAGATGCTCCGCTATTTTTCGAGCAAGTCGAAAACTTGCCAAGGAGCTTTCATACTGCCCAAGCCTAAAAAAGATCGAGCCCAATTCTACCTGCTTTAGAAAACGATCTCGCTCTTCATTTAAAATCTTCTCTTCTTTAATTCTTTTAGTTAACTCTTCATATGATTTTGATTTATATAAATCAATAATCTCTGCTCTCTCTTTTCTCTGAGAGAGAGATGCACATGATAATAATGAAGTTAATAAAAGAAAGTGAAATATTTTCAACTAAATTACCAACCTACACTACTTTTCTTGGATAACTTATTAATACGTACTCTTGTACGCATAACTTCTTCACCTTTTTCAATATCAGTCATTCTTAAGTTAAGGCTATATTCCTTAAGAGTCTTTCCACTTCTTTGCCTAGGAGTCATTCTAACGTTACCAAAAATCATTATATCAGCACCGGAAGCCTTACCTATAGTCTTTGCCTGCCTTGGGTCAACCATTCCATCATTCTGATAAGAAATTTCTTTTAATAATCTTTCTCTAGCCGCAGCATCAATCAGAATATAATCTCCAGACTCACTCAATTGAGTTAAAAACTCGTCTGTAATATCTTCAGTTGGGAAATATGGCTCCGAAGTTTTATTCGCGTAGTCAGCAACGAAAACCTTAGGTCTTCTCCCTAATTTCAGAAGGTACCTTTTAAATCCCTTATGTTCCTTCATTTTATCCAAAATCTGAGCAACACTTAATTCTGTATCTCTCGCTACCCACTTGTCAGTTATTTCCATTGCCTGCTCATCAGACTCATCTCCACCAACTCTTTTCGCTTTGAAACCACCACATGACAGAAGTGTTGAAAAGATAAGTAATGATGCTAATAGTTTCATTTTATACTCCTAAGTTATATTCCTAAATCTATAAATAATTGTGATAAGTTTTCATTAAATTGTTTTTTAATTTTTCCAATGACTTGATCCTTAGATCGTCCATGCGCTACGAATGACTTAAATGCTTTTGTTTTCTTGTCATTATAGCTTCCATCTAAGTGAATTAACATTTCAAATTTCTCAAATCCAGAAATATTCAATTGAAGCTTTTTCAGCACTATTTTTACATTTAGCTCGTTCTTTGCTTTGTCACTATTAAGAAAACCGTTTCTTAATATTCTCGCTTCAACCAATGACTTTATATTTTTAACATTATCTTCATTATTAAAATTGAGCTTAATTTCTTCTTTCTTAAATGAAGGAACTTCAAATTTAGTAGAGACGGCATCAACTTCTATAACACTTAAAAGTGAACCAAGCTGCTTAGCTTTAGAGTTATTCTCTCTAACTCTTTCCCATATGAGCTTCTTCCCACTTGCGATTAAATTCTTTGACTCTTTATTTAAATTAAAGATTTTCTTTTTAATACTTTCAGAGAATAACACTTTGTTTAACTGCGCTGTGGCACAAATAGCATCATCTTCCTCTCTTCGATCAACAATGGAAACCCCTTCAAGGTTTTGATCAACATATTCGTTAATGACTTCATGAGCATATCCTTCATCTAAAGCACCAAAATGTGCTCTAGCAGATGTAAAAGACGACTCAATTCTAACCTTGAACATTTTTCCAATCTGAGAACGAGCTTGTGCATCAGCCTCAGACTCATGCAGCCCACATCCTGTCGCACACAAATATCCAACTGGACACTTAGCTGCACTCACTGAAAAAGAAATTAAAAATATTAAAGCTTTATACATATTAATCTTGGTCAAACTTAGCTTTTAACTTTGCTTTAGCATCCGTACCAGGAATCATCGAAAGCGCTTTCTTTTGTGCAAGCTTAATCGCTTTTCCAAGTCTCTTTTCAGGAATACCAACTAAAGTGTAACAAGCATAATCTACTTTAGTAATACCGTTTTCATCTTCTTCAAACTTTCGATGCTCCCAGTATTGTAAAACTGTCTTAATACCTGAAACCTCAGTCTGAATAACCTGACGTAAACTTTCACTCATAAATGTAATTGTTTCTTCATCCTCTTCTCTAGTCACTTCTGTATAATCACTTTTAATTTCTTGAGCGACTTCTCCAGCGATCGCCGCACTTGCTCTAACCTCAGAAGACTTCATACACAAACGTCTTGTCGCATGCTCAGCACTTGAGACAAAATAGTTTATACCCTTCTTTTTATCTTCGTACTTTTCTGCATTGTTTAACCAATCTGGTTCAATTTTATCTGATGCATTCACTACTTTATAAGGCAGCTTAAACTCTCTTGGCTTCTTACTACTTGAACATGAAACAACAAATGCTAGCGAAAGAAATGTCGTAATAATTAACTTCATATATACTCCTAATTTTAGGTTTCTAATCACTTTTTGAAATCGTGATGGCTATATAATCGGTTATGTTACAGGAAGAAACAAGATGTTCAAAGAAAGATTATTTAACCCTAGCAAGGATGTCAGTTATCGCTACGTATGCCGCATAAAAGCCGTAAGTCCCCGTCATATGGGTAATTGAGCCAAGAGACCCTTCACAATCTAGCTTAACTGATGTTTCAGTGGAGCAAACAGTATTTGCTATAGCCAGCTCTTCACTATAGATTGCCTTCACTTTAGCCCGTGTCCAACCAAGCGGGAATTTATATTCTCTTTTAAGTTTTTTTCGCACATGTCTTAGAAGTAGATCATTCTTAGTTTTTGACAAATCAGCAATTTTTATCTTGGTAGGGTCAGACTTGCCACCCGCGCCACCACATATTACCAAGGGAAGCTTTAATTTATAGCAGGCATTTATCAGCTCACACTTTTCATTAACACTATCAATAGCATCGATGACAAAGTCGTATTTTACTGCTTCTAAAATTTCACTTGAATTCTTCTTGCTATAATAGCTTTGAATTGAGTTTACTTTAATGTCTGGATTTATTGATTTTAGTCTATTAGTGAGAGCGTCAACTTTGAGACGACCATAATTTCCTTCATGGGCATGAATTTGTCTATTAGTATTCGTGACACAAATATCATCTAGATCAACAAGAGTCAGCTCTCCTACTCCACTCCTTCCAAGGGCCTCAACAGCCCAAGAACCCACACCACCAAGGCCGATTATCAAAACATGCGAATTTTTCAGCGCGTTAAGCCGGTGCGGCGAATATAAAGACGAAATTCCATTGAAGCGAGCTTGATCTAACATGATAAACCAGAAAATGGCGCACTCGGAAGGATTCGAACCCTCGGCCTTTTGATCCGTAGTCAAACGCTCTATCCAGCTGAGCTACGAGTGCGCATTCAATAATTATTTATATATTCTAATGGAGTGGAATGTCAATGTTCAGTGTCAATACCACGCTCCTTAAGATCATCAAGAAGCTTAGCTTTTAGGTCTTCAATATTCAGAGGCTTTTTAAAGAAGAATTCAACATTATATTTTTCCATCATCTCAGTGTATGCATCTTGAGAGTAAGCTGAGCATAGATATGAAAGAACGAATTTATACTTATCTTTGTGCTTAACAAGATTATCGAGAACATTATTGTTTGGCATATTAATATCAGAAACAATTACTGCTACATCTGAAGCGTCCTGCTCAATAAAACTTTCAAATTCCTCAGCGCTCCCAAATAACTCAACACCAATTGTTGGGTGATTCTTTAATTTTCTAAATTTAAGCCTCAAGATGTTTAAGATATCCTCTTCATCATCTATAAAAACCATTTTAACATTCATACTTTTCTCAAGATTCCTTAGGCAGTGTAATTATAAATGTCGCGCCCTTATCTACTTCAGATATTAGCTCAACTTCTCCACCATGTTTTTTAATAATATCATATGCAATGGACATACCCAAGCCAGTTCCTTCACCAGATGGTTTGGTGGTGAAAAATGGATTGAAAATATTTTTCTTATTCTCTTCAGATATTCCTACACCATTATCCTCTATTTTAAAAACAATCGAAGTATCATTATCAGCTAGTGTTAGGGATAGCTTGGGTTTAAAGTTTACCGTCTCTTGCGACTTCTTCATAAGAGAGTAAAGGGAGTTATCAATTATATTAATCAAAACCCTACTAAATTCTGACGCATATACATTTGCTTCTCCAACTTCGTTAAAATTTATATCAGCAGAAACTTGAAAACTATTCTTAGCTTTAAACGCATCTAGAGCAAAATTTGCAGAACTATTGAAAAGTCTTTTCATGTCTTTTTTAGTTCTTAGGTTTTCGTTACCACGACTTAAAGAAAGCATATTATTAATAATATTACTAACACGTTCACATGATGCCTCTGATCTTTTACACAAATCATCAACCTCATTAATCAAAGAGGTATCCATATTTTTCTTAGCGTCTTCAGGTATCTCGCTAATCAACTCATGAATAAGTTCAGTTAATAATGAGACTGAATTGACAACAATATAAATTGGGTTCTTAATCTCATGTGCGATACCTGCCGTCATCTTACCCAAAGAAGCAAGCTTTTCACTAGATGCCAATTGCGTATGTGCACTTTCAAGATCATCAATAACCTTTACTAGTTGCTCATTCTTTTTGATCAAAAGATCTGTTCTCTCATTAACTTTATTTTCCAGATCATCATTCAAATCTTTCAAAGCTTTGTTAAGACCGAAAATATATTCTATAAATTTGTTTATGTTTTTAACAAGAACACCAAGCTCATCTTCTCTATTTAATTCATAGGGTATTTTCTTACCTTGAGTAGCAATATCTGGATTAGACTCAAGATAAAGCGAAACTTTTCTTAAGGACTTAGTTATTATCAACTCATAAGCAAAGAATAAAATAATACAAACAAGTATTGTCTTAATACCTTGAATTAGAACTGTAATCATGACTCTCTTAAAAAATTTCTTTTCAAGAATTTTAATATCTAAGCCGACCTCTAGAATGCCAATGGTACTATCATTAAAATTTAGCTCAAACTCTTTTAAACCTCTTTTGGATACACCCTGCTCATAATATACCGATTTATCATCGCTTATCTTAACATATGAAACGTATGGATAACCGATCAAACCATCAGCCTGTGTTTCAATTATTTTTCGATTCATAATCCATAAACTTTGTGACAATGGAGGAACATATAAATCTTGTATAATGTCGTATGTATCAAGAATCTCAGATTTTTCAGCTCTATACTCAAAGTAAATCTGTATTGAAGTGAATAAAAGAGTAAA
The DNA here is from genome assembly GCA_963922285.1 of uncultured Oligoflexia bacterium. Classification (GTDB taxonomy): domain Bacteria; phylum Bdellovibrionota; class Bacteriovoracia; order Bacteriovoracales; family Bacteriovoracaceae; genus Halobacteriovorax_A. Next base: position 14,343 of record CAWUIU010000003.1, read on the forward strand.
AAAACTTGTAACGGCCCAAGTAATTAAAATAGTCTTAAACGAAAGCGACTTATCTCTTAACATCTCTCTCCAAAAATAATCCAATGTAATCTGATTATTTTCAATATATTAAGTTGTTACTACATTTTTTTCACCATAGTGACTTTTTACCGAACCAATTAACTATGGAAAAAAGTGCCATTATTTTCACTTTATCTGATTCATTTATTTCAGAAAAAACCGAAATAAACTAAAATGGAGAATTTATGAATTTAATCAAGAAAGCGATAATTTTGATCGGATTTTGCAGCTCAATATATGCTAGCGGCACAACTTGTTTAACACATGCACAATGCCAAGGATATATCACAGAAAGCACAGGTTGTTTCCTTATAAGAGGAGAGAACAATACTTGTGAAGAACAATGTTTCCCAATTGAGACGAGTAGCTACTGTCACAAAGAAAACGGATCAAACTTTGGTACTTGTACCGATGAAAGTCTGAATTACAAATCAGTAAAACTGAATGCAAAAGAAGACTGTAAAAATGCAATCAGCAAGGTGCAACTTGAAAACATTATTTAAAATACTCTTTCTTATTTCTACCTTTAGCGCCTCAGCTTTTGAGTTTACAGTCAAAAAAGATGGTAAAATCTTGAAAAAGATACCACTAGAAGAGCTTAAATCAATAAAGGATATCGAAACTATCCAGTCTCATGTCTATAACCCATGGAGAGATCATGAAAAGAATTATATTGGTTATAATTTTTATAAATTCTTAGATTTTGCCTACGGGAAAGAATGGAGAAAAGGTAAAAAGATTCACTTTAAAGCGCTAGATGGATATCAACAAATCAGCAACATTAAGGAGATGTTAAGGCTTTCAAATAATACTTATTCGCCAATTCTTGCATACAGAGAAAAAGATCATAAGTCCTTTCGAACTTTTAATAATAAAAATAAAACTGTAGATCCAGGCCCAGTTTATCTACTCTGGTCTGGCTTTAAAAAAGTAGATAAGGTTTCTCATGGAGATGTTTTAAAGTGGCCTTATCAACTAAAAGAAATCAACGTAACAACAAAGTAGTTTAATCAAGTAACAATCAAATTCGAGCAGTTAGAACACAAGGCAATAATTTCGACGTACCTTGTCGCCCCTACAAATGTGACAATAAGATGAGTTTATTGAGTGCGAGATAAGGAGTGTTCGAGATGAAAAATTTATTAACTATACTAACATCAGCTATGCTGATTTTTAGCTGTAGCTCTACCCCTGACAAAGGGCAAAGAGATGTTGCATCTAAAGAAGAAGCTCATGAAAGAGCAACTGGTAAAACATATATTGGTGTTGCCAAATATGGTAGCATGAAACGAGAGATGAAGTGGGACGGCCGTAGAAAAAGAAGAGTTTTCACAGGAAACTATATTCCATCTAAATCAAAGAAGAAATATAGAGCCGTTAGAACATATATTAATCCTATCGAAGGAAAAGAAAATCACTATCACATTGTTCTTTTAGAATATGTAAATCTTTTCAAGATGGCACCAAAGTATATTTTCTCTAACAAGTCAGATTGGATCAGTAAAAAAATTGGATACCTCAATCAGATTGCAAAAAGAATCACTGTATATGAAGCTATACCAACAGCAGAAGAAGGGAAGTATGAGCTACAACACTTAAAAGTTGTTAACGGGCAGCTTGAAGCTACAGCTAAAACAAAACCAAGTTTTTTCTATACAAATAAGGAAAGAAAAACAGACAACCTTTTAGAGGGAGCAAAGATTACGAAAGGAGAAGATGGTGAGCCTGTAGATATCGAGTTTCCAATCTCTGATGACAAAGAAGGACACGGTTTACAATATGCTCTTGCTAATTTCGTTTATCGAATTGTTCCTTTAGATTCAACTTGGAGAAGTGACTTTATCGCTGGACCATATTTAGCTTCATACGGAGATAAAGAAGACGAAGTTCTTACTCTTACAAACAATGATGGTGTACATACAGCAAAGTTTTTTCTGAATCCAAAAAGATCACATCTTTCTAAGAGAAAAAGAGAGAAGCAATTTACGAATAAAAAATCAGCTTACCTAGAGGGTAATTATAGTGTTACAAGACCTCTGGATGGACTATTTGTTTTTAATCCAGCAGAAGGTACAAACGGGAAACACGTAGAAGAAAAAATTGGTTTATTTATCGATATTTTTGATGCATCAAAGTCACTCAATCAGCATGTTGTTGAACTTGTACTCGTAGACCCAGAAAAGCCTGAGGATTTCTTAATGTACTACGAACATCCAGAAAACGATGACCTTAATAATAGATAAATTTAGCAAGATAAAGAAGAGGCTCCGAAAGGAGCCTTTTTTATTTCTATTTGAAGATCCAAAGAATAAAGTCTGAAAACAGTAAAGGTTCTGTGAAGAGCTTTTATATTTCTGTTTGTAGATCTAAAAAAGTACAATTAGGAAATAGTAGAGACTTCACTAATACCAAACATGAGAACAACATTTAGAAGACCTAAGAATAAAAAAAGGACACAAATCAGTGCCCTTTTCTCAAACTTTATATATTATTTTTTATCTTGTTTGATGCTTAAAAAGAATTCTCTTATCTCCAAACTTTGAGGCTACAAACTTAGAAGTAGTAACAATATCTCCAATATACTTAGACTTTTCTACAAACTTTTCAATATCAGGAATTTCGTAATTATAATAGTTGAAGTCTTTTCTATCATCAGGAGCAGCATAAATTTTATATACAGTCGTTCCTGTTGGAATAGTAGCTAAATCTTTTCTGTAGTCATGAGACTTTTTATCAAACTTTAAATTCTCATTTGGCACAAAGAATATTTGTCTTGGAAAATTTGGAGAACTTACCTTCTCCCCATTTGCACCATATTCTCCAAAATCATTAACAAGTAACTCTTCTGGATAATCAGAGATTCTTTCAAAGATCGCATGAACTACTTTATGACCAAAAGAGCGTCCAATTGGTACAATGTTTGACAAAGGATTTTCAAAGAAATTATGGTTCTCACCTTGTCCTTCCATTGCGTAGAGAGCTGAGACATTGGCACTATGACTTCCATCTCTTAAAATCTTTAAAGCTAAACCAGGCGCAAAAGGTCTTTTTTTTGTTACCCTATAGGTCAAACTGAGTCTCATCAATCCACAGTCAGCGCCATCAAAAAGCCCCGTATAGTTATGCCCCTCCACTGGGACAATTTTTACTTTTGCTATTGATCCGTATGGGTGCAAGTACTTTTTCCAACCCTTTTCTGCGACATCTGAATACACGGTTGTTTTCTTCGACAATTTCTGCATAAACATTCCAAGCAAATCAAAGAAACCAAATTTATTAAGCTTTGGATTTCCCCTATGTTCAGTACGCTTAATTTCATCCCAAAGAATTTCTTGCTTTTTACATCCTTCAAGAGTCTTGTAATTATTAGGTAATTTTAAGTTTGCTGAGACAGAGGTTCCCAACATACTGGCCATAACTAAAAAACTAATACTTTTCACAAATATCCTCACGATCTTATCTCTCTGTATTATTATACTGTTTTCAGCAACAAATAAGAATGTAGGCATAAATTATTTTTACTGTCCTAGCAGGCTAGAAGAATCCTTAGTTAGCCAAGTAAAAAAATCAACTTAAAAAAATCTAGCGACTATACCCTTGAAAACAGAAACAAGAGAACCATACCAGAAGATATTGTAACTACAGAACTCTTTGAAAAATAGCAGATAAAGGCAGCGAAAACAAAAGTAACAGATCTCTCGAAACCAAAAAATATCTCACTGCCACCCTTATGAAAGAATACCCCAGGCGCAATCAATGCAGGCAGAACAGCGACAGGAATATAAGAAAAGGCCCTCTTAACAGAGTCGGACATTTTTAAATATCTATATAAAAAGAAAAAGCTCGCTCTAATCAACAATGTAAATATGGCCAATAACCATACGGAAGTCCAAAATGAATGACTATTCATCAGTAACTCCAAACAACTTATCAAGCAATAAACCCACTGCTATTGCTATGAAAGACGCGAATATCAATCCTAACTTATAAGGAACATTTTTAAAGGCTAATCCTAATACCATCGCTAAAATTGCTACAATAAGCATTTTATAATTCTTTATCGCTGGTACAACCAGTGTCATAAAGGCTAGCGGTACAACAAAGTCTAGAGACAATTGCTCAGGTGCAAAATTGCCAAAGATAAAACCCGCTAGCGTGCTCAAGTGCCAAACCACAAACATTAGTAAAGAGGCTCCCATATAAAATTTTAACTTATCAGATTTGATTTCAATATTGGCAAATTCTAAACTTGCGACAGCGTACGATTGATCCGTTATAAAAAATGCTACCAGAAGCTTGTGATACCACTTCAAGCTTTGAACCTCTGAAGATAGAGCTGCACTATACATCATAAACCTTAGGTTTATAAAAACTCCTGTCATCACGATTACAGTCAGAGTACTTCCGCTAACTAGCAAATCGAGAGTTGCTAGCTGAGCAGCTCCGGCAAACACCAAAAGATTCATTCCCATCGCCTGCATCATAGTCGCACCAGTTGATGCCCCAACCGCCCCCATGACTAAACCAAAAGGAATTATTCCAGGAATAATGGGAAATAGTTTTTTTGCTCCTAAGGAGTAATAATTTATAGGCTCACTATTATGATCCACAAGATTCTGCCAGTCTAAAAAGAAAAAAGAGACCCGAAAGTCTCTTTTTTAATGGCGGAGAAGGCGAGATTTGAACTCGCGGTACCCGGAGGTACGACACCTTAGCAAGGTGCTGGATTCGGCCACTCTCCCACTTCTCCATAATAAACAATAATCGTAAATGTAAAATGGCGGAGGACACAGGATTCGAACCTGCGGAGCTCGCGCTCAACGGTTTTCAAAACCGCCGCTTTCGACCACTCAGCCAATCCTCCGCAATATTGAAAAATAAATGCTTTAAAGTTTTAATTGATAAGCGCTAGTTATGTCAAGAGTTTATTGCAATTGCCTTATGATCGACTCAACTTGGGCCCTATCTGACGCAGCTGGACTTAACTGAATGTATTTCTTATAGTGTTCGACCGCTTGCGTAGCCTGTCCAATTTCCTTAAAAACATCTCCCATTCTCTTTGCCAACAAGGCACTTGCAGGATCAATAGAAGTTGCCCTTAAATATAATTCTCGTGCAGCTGCAAATTCTCTCTTACGATACTTTAAATATCCTAGCTCAAGAAGATTTTCAAAAAACTTAGAATTCTTAGCGTTAGCCTTCTCTAACTCAATCTCAGCTTCATCAAACTTTTTTTGTCTCATCAACACCTTGCCTAAAATATAATAACCATAGTCACTATTAGAATTCTCTATTTCTATTCGAGCCTCTTCCTCCGCAATTTTTAACTTGCCCATCTCCAAATAAATCCTCGCCTTTTCAAATGAAATTTGAGGATATGTTGGTAGCTGCTTGGCTACAGAGCTCAATTCCTTAAGTGCCGACCTATTATCACCAAGGCCCTGATAAGCTCTAGCAAGCTCCATTCTCACTTGAATATCGCCAGGATTTATGACTAATAGTTTTTTTGCATTTTCGACAATCATCTTAAAATTTTCTTCAACTTTAGAAGTCTCAATTAGAAATCGATACAATCCTTCATCCTTAACCGTAAGACTTTCTAATTTATTGCGATATTCTTCATATTCTTTATAGTTTTGATTTCGATAATACAGAATTGCGATTTGACCGATAAGTTTTGGATTATTTCTCTCCTCTTCTAACTCACGTAAGAGATAGCCAATTGCAACGTCTAATCCTTCTAATTCAAAAAGAGTTACACTGTGAAGAACTTTATAATCAATATCAAGGGGATTGAGACTTCTCGCTTCATTCAAATAGTTCCGACAACTTTTAAACTTATTCAATTCGCAATAAACCCTAGCAAGACCAAAGAGATATTCTTCCTCAATAGGATTTGCCCTAATTGCTTCTTTGTATCTCTTTATCGCAAGAGGGAACTTCTTTTGAAAATAAAAATATTTAGCAAGAATTGAGAAATATCGATCGGCATTATTCTTCAACTGATTCTCACTAGTCATCAGAGACAAGTACTCTTTTACTTTTTTAAATTTATAAGAAAATATTAAAGTGTTTAAATATTCATAATTTACATTTTCATCATGTGGATAAAGTTCTAACAGTCTAGAGAGAGTAAGCTCAGCCTCATCCAAGAAGCCTCTCTTTGATTGCAAAGACGCTAAGTACAGCTTTGCTTTTTTACTACTTTCATCAACATCCACTGCATCCAATGCAAGAAAGAATGCTTTATCCCAATCCAATTTATTAGCCTCAATTTTCGACTGAGTTATCAAACGGTCTATCTTACTAATTTTAATAATTTTTTCGGATATCTCTCCACCACCAACTTCAAGAGATGAAAGCATCTCTTTAATCTCCTTAGATGGGTGCTCTAACATCGAAGCCGCAAAATTCTTTGATGCCTCATCAGATTTCCCCGCAGCACCTAAAACATAACCCGCGAACTTTAAACCTTCTGCAAATAAGAAGGGAGACCCTTTACCTCTTTCACTGATTAATATAGCAGAAATGCCTTTAAGAGTTTTAAAATCACCTACCTGCACAAGTAAATTACCATAGGACGCCATAAAGCTCATACTATTAGAAAAATCTTTATAATTATTCTGATAAAGTCTTATTGCATCTTCAACTCTTTGGTCCATAACAAGATATTTCGCAAGAGCCTCAATGACAAAAAAGCTTTTTTTAGCACTCAATAATGATTCATAAGCTTTTTTTGCATACTCAAACCTACCTTCATCTATCAGTAAATTTAAGTAAAAAGCATAAAGTCGCGGTCGTGGCTTGTTAAGCCTTAAATATGACTCAACTATATAAACAGCAGTCTTAGTTTTTCCCATATGATAGTAAAATTGAGCAGCCCCTAACGCAACTTTATCATTCGTAAATATTTTAGATCTATTCAGCGATATTAATTTGTAAATTATTTTTGCTGCCTTATTCTTATCTTTAGCCATTGGTAACAGGTCAGAGTAAACAAGAATCAAATCCTGTAACGCAGGGTTTTTTTCAAAGTTCTTTGTTAAAGACGAAAAGAAAAATGCCGAAGATTTTATCTTCTCAATATACGTATTCTTCTTATAAGCTGCTAAGCCTTTCTTATAATCGAGCTCTGAATCCTTTATATTTTTTGGCCCTTGAATAGGAAACGAATACGTAGGCCGTACTGTATTTTGGATTACACTTTTTTCTTCTTCATCAAAGTAGAAAAAAAGAAATACTAAAAAGATAATAACGAACATACTCTTTTTCTTCTTAACTGAGTCAGGTTCTTCATATCTGTATTCTAAATCATCTTTAGCTTCAAGAAATTTACTTTTCTTTTTATTTGCTTTCCTTTCAACTGATTTAATCTCTTTATCAATTTCAGCAATGTCTGCCATTTGCTTTTTTTGCTGCAATATTGGCATCAAGTTTTGAAGGTCATCCATATCACTTGCGTTTATCACGAGAGTGGCTTCTTCTGTTGATATTTGCTCTTCTTCTACCTTTGGCTCAGATCTATCTTCTTTACTATCACTTTTCTCAGTGTCATTCTCCTCTCTTTTTTTCATAGGCATAAAGGTACCATTTAGAAGCTTTATTCCACGTTCATGATTTTCGACCTCAGGAAGTATTCGAATGACTGTTTTATCGAGCTCTCCCTCACTATTATCTACTGCAGATTTATTTTTTATTATTGTTTTATCAAGACCATCTTTGTTATAAGTATCTACTTGATTACCGTCTCCTCGCTCTTGTTTCTCCTCAATGGAAACATCTTCGACACCCCCTATTTCAAGTTCAAACCCAGCGACAGACTTCTCTTCTATTGTCTTCGTCAATGTTTCATCATCAACCTTAGGTGCAGTTGCTTCATCGAACGTCAGATCATCTGGAATCAATACCTCAGTTCCAGTACCACCTGAAGGATCTTCTACATGAGTCTTCGTTTGAGTAATGTCATTTTCGATAATTTCTTTTAATTCTGAAAGCTCATGAAAAGTACTCCAGTCTCCAATAGGAAACGCCTGGAAATGTGAATTCTTATCAACCACTCCCTCCCTATACAACTCAATTAAACCACTAAGCTTCAAGGGACCATATATCTTGCCATCTTTCGTACGCGCACGATACTTCTTCATTTTATCATTATATGAGTAAACAGGTAGGCTAACTAGCTGGAATATTTGTCGTTTTTCTAGTCTTTAGCTCTACAATTGAACTTGCAAAGGACTCGTATACAAGTACACAAAAAACAACCATCAAAGAAAATTCTTCTCGAGTATTATTTATATAATAGAACATTATTAAAAAACTCAAGCATTTAACAAAATTGACAACATTATACCTCTCTAACTTTGCTAAATACAAAAATTCACTAATAAAATAGCTCGTGAAAAGAAATATATTTATAACTGAATCTAACTCATTTAACTGGCATGTTAACAACAAGAGAAGCAGATAAAAAACATGCCTGTTAAACTTTACAGACAGCAGCTGTATCAACACTTCAAAAAATATCAAAAGCAACAATAACCACACAATGCCTTGAGAAAATACTCCAAACTCCACTCTTAGCAAATAAAAGAAAGATGTATGCAACAATACATCTTGAACTCTATCTACACGTGCCCATTTAAAAATAAAAAATAAGTAGGCACAGTAAAACAAATCTACAAACTCCAGGCCAGGGATAATTGCAAAGTCCATTTTAATAGAAATTAAAAAGTAGAATATACCTAACCAACTTAATGTAATATTCTGAAAATCTTTAAAATTTGAACGAGAAACAATTAAAGGTGTCATAAAAGCGTAAACTTCTACAAGGCTTACTGAACTTGAGACACCTAGAATAAAAATCCAAATACTATATAGAATTGAGTAGAACCTATAATTCACCTTCAAATCACCTACGATTAGCAATGAGCCAATTGTAACAAGTTGAATCAAGACTGTACTTTCCGTACTAAACACTCTTTCATGAATACTAAATATAATGGCTAAAAAGTAACCAAAGACAAATAATGGTCGTAGAGTGGCAACACCTATCTTTCTTAAAGATAAAACCTCAATAAAATAAAATACAGGCAAGAGTGATAGTACAAAAAACTTATTCAACATTTCTTACACCCTTCACCTTAATTATTACAAACAAAAAGCTCAGGACCAAAAGCTCTAAGGCGTAAGCATTCTCACTATAGTATACAAAAACTAAAATAAATATAGCCGTCATGACACGAGAAATAGCAAGACTGTTCAAAGACTCTACTTTATCTAATAAAAATATCGTAATCATAACAATAGGATTGATACCATTTAGCAAAACAGAAGCATTCAACAACCTAGGACGCATAATTTTAAGTTCAGACAACTGAAACATTATAACACTAACTATAACGAATAGTTGAAGAACTAAATAATTTGAATATTCGGTATAATTAAAAAACTTAATAAAGTATAAGCTCATTATCGCAGTAACAATACCACTTCTTTCTTTCTCTACAATGTTCAAGAAGATCAAACTAAAACAGGTCAAGTATACAACTTGGCTCTCCTCAATAAATTCATTAGTAAACATTTTGAATGCTAGAATAACCAAAAAGAAAAAGAAATATTTCAAATTTTTCATGACATAAGTAATCGCAAGACTTAATAGTGTAAATACAAATGAGTCTATAGAAAAACAAAGAAATGATATAAGTATTCCATATATAGCAGAGCTAGAGTAGCTCATATCTTTATCATAGCACATAAATGATAAGGTCATAAATGACAGAAACCCAACTAAATTCAAGTTTTCAAAACCATCAATGTTATATATTTGAAGTGTATAAAAAAATAGAAATGACATAATCACTATAAGAACAGACGAAAAAAATAGCAGTTTCTTATCATAAGAGATCAAAATAGCCTCCACATAATAGAAAGTGCAAACATTGCTATTATTAATGCCTTTTCTTTATCAAGTATATTCGTAATAATATCTATAGAGTAATTACCTGGCTTAGATCTATCAGACTCTATCTTTTCTTGCTTCAAGTCAAAATCAGCTTTAGCATTTAGATATCTCGTTTTATATTTTTGATAAAATTCATATCGAAAAAAAACATCTTCGAGAAGATTGATTTTTTTATATGCTAGTAGGATAGTAGGAATTGAGAGTAGGAATAACAATTCATACAAATTACCTTCCTGTTTTGTAACCTCAAAGATATCTGGCAACAAGAAAAAACTCCAAGAGGAATCAACGAAAAACAACGAAGAACCAATTAAAACTAATGTGATTACATATATAAACCACTTTTCAGAGAACATATCATTTCTTGAGTAGAATACTTTATATGTAAAATACAATGGAATAAGAATAACAATTGAATTCATCCAATTTGTGATTAAAGAAATAATCAACAATACACTTGGTTGAAACACTGTCGGCCTCGAGAAGCTCTCCATCCAAGATGACTTTAATAATGTAACTTTATAAGTCTTAACTATATTGACTATTGATTGCTCTATTTCACTTAGAAAGAGATAAACGACTGCATATTTTACTCCGGCAACCATCAAAGTAAACACCAAGAAAAAGCTTGATGCTTTTTTTTCGGAAGTAGAGAAGTACATCATAAATACCAATATCAGCAAACAAGAAAATAGATAATTTGAAGTAACAGTACTCCAATTATTAAAACTCATTAATGAATAAGTTAAAACTAAAGCCTTAACCTCATCATCTTCTAGATTTTTTTGAGTAGTCGCTAAAAATGCAAAAAATGACAAGGCAATCAATGAAGCATACTGCACATAATCATGCCCATAAACCATTGGTAAAATAATAGATAAGGAAAGTATTATTTTATATAAAATATTCTCAATTTTAATGATTGGAACAAACAATAAAATCATATACAAATAATCAAAATAAACATTTAGAGCGTTTACAGAAATTAGAACAACAGAAGAGATTAAAAATAAATATTTTTCAATACTTTTATCAAACTTCGATAAAATATAAACAAGACCTATAACATGTATAAATTCGATCAAACTTTCTTTGTACGCAAAAGCTGATATCAGCACTCCACTTAGAAAAAAACAAATGTTTATAATATCTTTATATTTTCTAAAATATTTTAAATTTAGAAGCGCTGAAAAAACGATGAAAAAGAATGTATATAAAATATTAATTTCCATTCTTTAGAATTTCCTTTAGTCTAAACAAAATTGGCAAAACAAGAATAACAAAAAATATAATCGATATGCCTGTAATTCCAGAATATCTAACATAGTTTTTACTCTCTATTAAATATAGAAAGAATAATGAAACTAATGAAGCCAAACGCATTTTCTCAAATTCATTTCGTTTTTTTAGGATCAATGACACGAATAAAAGAAAGATGATAATAATATTTATTTGACCATTGTTCACATTCCCTCCTTCTTTAACTTAAAAAACATACAAGAAAAAAGAATTACAATGAAAACAGTAAAAAGATTCTCATCACCTATACTAACCATACTAAAACTAGAGTCAACTCCAGAAAAACTGAAAAAGCTATTTGACATAACTGCATACACTACAAAAACAACTAACAGAATAGACAGAACAACATATGTTAAAATATTATTATAATTTTGACTTTTTAAATTGTTTACATTGTTACTGTTAACATAGAGCTCACCAATCAAAGATATTACAAAACAAGTAGTCAAATAAATACCAGCTAAAAGTCTCCACGTCATCGAAACTTCATCAAGATGCATTAAAGAGCTAAAACTAATTAAAACTATAATTGACTTATCAAACCTCGACTCTGATATTAAATAAATGAAAGTTAACATTAGAGTTATATAAATCAAAACTGCCTCAAAGATATAATATGAATTAGCCCCGTCATTATCGAGAGAATTAACATTGTTAATTTAATCTTAATTCTATTTACCTCTCTGATGTGTTGTAACCCCCTTCTTGTCCATGACAACAAAAAGAAAGCTATTAAAACCTTCACGACACTAACAGCAAACAGCTTCAACTCAATATAAGATCCCACAAATACGGAATCAACAAAAGGTAATGAGGAAAATCCACCATAGAAAAATATTAGAGAAAACAAAATAAAGACGTATATCTTAATAATTTTTTTAATTTTGTTTATATAGCTCAAACACTCATTATTATATGAACGTTCTCTATTGAGAGAGGTAAATATCAAAAAGGGAATATAAAAATATATATATCTTACACTGGTCCACATAGGAATTCCATATACATAACGCCCCTGAGCATCAACAATCTCTGAGATATTCACAGTATTAAAAGTCACTAAAAAGAAAAAAAACAATATAACGATATAAAATATATTAATAAGTAAGTCTGTTATAAGCATTACGCTATATTTTGTAGTGTCACTGGAAGAAAGCTCCAAGCCGCATTTTATCAAACTCGAACTCATTAAAACTAAAAATAGCGCAGGCATAAACATGTGAGCACTAGCTAAATCATCACCTAAGAATATAAGTGATAAACAAAGAGCCAATACTACATCTACAACCAAAGATAACACAATAGAAATGTATTCGTTTACAGATGTTTCATATTGAGTATATTTAAGTGTTCTAAAACTTAAGACTAGCGAGCTCATAAACTCTCTTGTTGCCAGGCCAGCAGCAAAAATCAATACAAGCACTGCTGAAACAACATTAGAATTCATTCTGCCTCCTTAAGCTAAACACAACATATAAGGAGTATATATTAAGAACTGAGAAGATAATGACGAAGGCCTTACTGTAAATAATCAAAGAAGAGGTAACAACTAAAGACATTGTCACAAGCCATAAAAAAACACAGAGAAGCAGGTCTATAAGACCCTTATAAAGTACGCTAGGTAACACTTTATTTTGAAATGATAATTTATTCGAGTCTTTGGTGATTTTTTGATTAAGAAAAAGAAGGGGGAGTAATGCTCCCCCTAAAATTATGATAAATATAGTTAGTGTAACTAAATGTAAATTACCCACATTAATTTATTGTAAAAATAGCTTTGCTCCATCAGCAACAACTAAAATCTTCTCCCAAAAAATACCTAGTAGTAAAACTGGTATAGCAAACACTGAGATAATTAATTGATTAGTAAAACCAAATCCGCCAACCGCTTCATCTGACTCCGCATCTCTAAAAACCATAAATTTTACAACTTTAAGATAATAGTAAAGAGAGATGACAGAGTTAAAACCTGCAATTACTGCAAGCACATAATACTTCTTAGAGATCACTGCTGAAAGAATATTAAACTTAGCAACAAATCCAGATAAAGGTGGCAAGCCTGCTAAAGAAAACATTACTAATGCCATAGCAATACTCATCATCGGATGCTTAAAGATTAATCCATTAAATCTTTCAAAGTGATCATTTCCATAGTGATCCTGAACAAAAGATGTAATGTAGAATGCTACAGTAGTCATGAATAAATAAGTAATTGCATAGAAAAGAATCGCTCTTGTTCCAATGTCATCCATAACAACAACACCAAGAAGCATCACACCTGCATGTGAGATACTTGAATAGGCAAGCATTCTCTTAACAGATCTTTGTCCAATAGCTGCTACATTTCCAACAGTCATCGTTAATGCAGCAACAAGCATTAGTAGAACAGTCCAAGACTCTCTTAGTACTGATTCATTTCCTGCAAAGAATACGTTTGTAACTCTAACAATAACTACGATTCCTGCAATCTTTGGTACGATAGAAAAGAAGTTTGTAACCGGCAGTGGAGATCCTTCATATACATCAGGAGTCCACATATGGAATGGTACACAAGCAATTTTGTAACCAACACCTGTGAAAAACAATACAAATGAAGGAAGAAGAATTGCTGTCTGAGTTGCATCAAGGTTTCCAATTGTCGCATAGATTTCACTAAACTGGATCGTTCCAAGAACACCAAAAATATGACTCATACCAAAGAGCATGATAGCAGCTGTTACACCACCATATAGTACATACTTAAGTCCAGCTTCACTTGATCTCTCATCGTTTTTCTTAATTGCCGCCATTACATAAGAAAGAATAGAAAGTGTTTCAATTCCTATATAAAGAACCAACATATTGTTAGCTGATGCTAAGAGCATTCCACCAATCAAGATACCAACCGAAAGAATGACAAACTCAGCTTTCACTTCTTCGTATATATCACTTGATTCCTTAGCAAGATAAATTGCTGCCGCAGTACCTAAGACCATAATAATCTTCGCCAATGTACTGAATGAATCAATAACAACTGCCCCTGTGAAAATCGATATTGGATCATTTCCAAGAGACTGTATCAAAATTACCAGTGCAGAGAAGAGTCCGATAAAAGCTGCGCTAAAAAGCATCCCTTTTGATCTTCCTTTCACATTCTTG
>CAWUIU010000004.1:0-28369 GCA_963922285.1 uncultured Oligoflexia bacterium
AATTCTTTATCTTTGAAGATTGTTGGGGTTGTATAACAAATGATATTTAAGCTTCTAAATGAACACTTTATTTGATCATAATAATTATCAAAAAATTCACGATATACTTTTGATAAAACTTTGTTTTTAACGGCAGAGCCTACTTTAAGCTTTTGTGTATTTAGATAGTTATTTTCTTTGGATAAAGACTTAAATATGAAGAAGTCTTCTGTTGATTGAATTTCACCTTCTAAAATGAGTCTCCCTGATTTTACTTTTGACTTTATACCACTCAATTGATCAAGATTTTGCTTCGCCTCTAGGATCTGAAAATGATCTTTCTTGCTTAACACATAGATAGAGATTACTTTTTTCTCGTCTTTTTTAAATAATTGTAGATCTGTATAACCAGTCATTTTTGCACTGATAAGAAGCTTTTTACTTTTCTTCATGTTCTTTACATTGATCACTTCTTTATTACCAATGACGTACTGCAATACTTTGTTCGTGGAAATTTCAAGAACTTGTCCTTTTGCCATTGTAATATTTCTTATGTCTTTTCCATGACTTAGGGATGTGATTGATAGAGTGAGTAAACAGGCTTTGACAATTTGAGTAATAATTAGTACAACATTCCGGCTATTTATAAAATTATTAAAGTATTTAAATAAGTTTAGGAGAGATATCATGGTTTCAAGAACTAGAATTACAAGAAACAAAAGAGATAACAAAAAGAAGAAAATGGGTACAAAAAGAAAAGCAGCTAACAGAAACAAGGGAACAACTCCTAAGTTTAAAATCCATATCGATTAATTAGTTAATAAAGTAATTTTTCTATATATCTAAGAGAGGCTAATGCCTCTCTTTTTTATTGCGTGAAATCTGCAAAAGTATTTCTCAATATATTATTCTTAGCACTTACTGCTAAGAGGTTATCATTCTTAGTAAGACAAAGATGAAGAATTGCTTCTTTCGACTTGTACTTACAAGGTTCATTTACTTTTTTATATTCAATCATGTTTTCATCAATTTTTTTCTTCATAAAAGTTTGAATAAATTGAAGCATGTCTGTTTCTTTTTCATATGTAACAAGTAATACATCTCTTGCTTGAATTGATGAAAGTAATAAAGTAGCGATTAATAGTTTAGATGTTAATTTCATTTGGCCCTCCGAAAGAACGTTTAACTGTTTTAGTTTTTTTTATTTTTTTAAAGTAAGGATAGGCATATAGACTTTGATCCTTATATTTAATTATTTTTTCTAGCTCATTTTGCGGGATAACAACTTTATAGGTAGAAGGTTCATCACTAAAGTCAGAAAGTGATACCTTTTCTAATATTGTAGCTTTGAGTACTACTGGTTTATTGTGCTGATCAAAAAGAGTTACTTGTGTCATATCTTTTTTTAGTGGTGCGTAGTTATGTAGTTTTAAGTTAATTACTTTGAGGTTCTTTGAAATCTGTACTTCTTGAGATACCTCAGCAGGTACTTGATTAAAATATGAATAATTCATGTAATTAGTAATTAGGACAAGACAAATTGACTTTAACGTCATCTGTCTCTTAAAGTCGCTCTCTTTTTTCTTGTCAAAAAAATGCTCCTTCGGAGTTGATTTTTGACCATTCTTTTTTAAAATTTTCATATCTTCTATTTTTAGCGTTTTCAATTTTGTTCTCCATTTCTATAAAGGCAAAGCAGATTGAGCAGAGGATAATAATCCATAAGCTTGCTTCCAGTGTTGCAAAACCTTTGTGTTTACTTCTTTTGTAAAAGTCTTTAATGCTGATCCATCTGCTTGGAAGTAGAGATCGATATAAAATGCATTCTCGATAGGTTTTAGGTGTGTTTTTGGAATAAAAAATAAATAACTTTGCCATTTTTTTCTCATCTTTACTGTGCCTGATATTTTATTTCTCTCTAGAGTTAGCTTGCCGTGTGTCGGGTTATTGATCATTAAGTGAAAAGTATTTCCTAAAGAACATTTACTTTGAAACGATATTTGAGCAAGGTAAATAACCCTTAATACTTCTTGAATTCCTTGTGTGATTTTCTTTAGAAATCTAAGGATTGCTAACTTTGGAGGAAGTGCTGCAAAAAGTGGCATTAGTAAGTTAATTGTTATTATCGTTCTGTTTGCATAAACAATGTTTCGATGGAAGTTCGAGGTTCTTTTTAAAGAGTGTTTTGCACATAAATACGCATCCGCTCTGAATTCTACTAGACGTAATTCTGTAAGAGACTTTGCTAAGTATGTCATAGCAAAAGTAATTACTATAATAACTATTAAAATCGATAAATTTGAAACTGAACCTCTATTTGTAACCATATCTCTTTCTTTTTTTTATACGCTTATATTTTGTTTTTTTCTTTTCTAATTTTGGTTTTTCAACTAACTCTTTTTCTTCCTCTATTAACTTTTCTGCTAAATTAAATCTGATCTTTTGTGCTCGATAGAGAAGGGTGAAGTTTGACCTCTCTGTCTGTTTTAAATTCACCTTGTCTTGTAGTAAGTAATGTCGAATTGTAGTTGAGAAGCAGCTAATCTTTGTTTTTAGCTTTTGTTCATTTGTGTTTAAGCGATTTGTAATCTCATAAAACACTTTGAACGCTTTCTCGTTCTGACATCTTTTAAGTGATAAAACATTTGTCAAAGAAAAAGCCGTAACGATCACAAAAGTTACGGCAACAACTTGATTTAAAATTATCACTGCAAAGAAATTGTCGAGTTAATCTGCTTTTTTGCATGATCGAGTCTGTTTTCGATTGATGAACCAACATTTTTCATAGCAGTTAAACATGCAATACCGACAAGACTTGTAATGATCATGTATTCCATTACTCCTTGTCCTTTCTTGTTCTTCGTAAAAGATACTAACTTTCTAATTGCTTTCATAAAGTCTCCTTCGAATTTTTATTGAATACTTTATACATAGGGCTGTGATTAGAATCTAATCTTGACCATTGTGGGAGGGTATTTTTGCAGCTAGGAAAAATGGTCCCAATTTGGGATGAAAAAATCCCGTGTTGCGCCATTTAAAACAACAACTTACAATCTTATTATGAGCGAAAAAAGTAACTTTTATGTATTTGAAAAAAAAGAAATCTTGTTGGTCGTACTATTTGTAGTACTAGTAGCTGTAACTTCGTTTCTTTTTGGTCTAAAAATTGGTTCCACTTACTCATTTGAGGACTCTGGATATGATGAAAATCAGAAGCAGATCTTAAATGAGGAAACTAAGAAGGTTGAATTTATCTCTAAAGAAGAAGAGAAGGTAAAGACGATTATTTCTGAAGATAGTAAAAAGGAAGGAGCTAAGGAAAGAGATATCAATAAAGAGCTTCAAGAGTCTCTAAAAAATAAAATCATCAATGAGTTTTCAGACGAGAATAAAAAATTTCAAGCTGATGCACCTAAGAAGTCTGTTGCACAAGAAGTTCCTATGGAAGCTACTCGAAGTTCTGCAGACTTAGTAAGTAAAGAGGTTCTTCCTGAGCCAGATATGGAAAATGTTGAAACAGCACAAACTGAGGGAAGTGGCGACAAATTTAGTGGAAAGTACACTGTTCAATTAGCTGCATTTCAAACAATATCTGAAGCAAAAGAGTTTGCTGAAGGATTCAAAGTTCTTGGATATTCGCCAATTATTAATGAAAAAGAAATCGAAGGAAGAGGTAATTGGTTTAGAGTTAGCCTTGGAGTCTTCGATAACCTCGCAATGGCCAAGGATTATATTCTTAAGAATAAGTCTCTTTTTGCAGAGCGTGACTATGTCTTTCGTCAATTTGACTGATTAGTCCAAGTCAAATGAATCTCTCTGTGTTATATTATTTCCCGTCACTAAATATAAGAGAAATATTATGAATAAACTTTGTACTGTCATTATGGCCGGTGGAAAAGGTACTCGACTTTGGCCAGAGTCTACTGAAAAAAAGCCGAAACAATATTTATCGCTATTTAATAATAAGCCACTGTTAACCAAAACTTTAGAAAGATTTGATGGTGTTGTCGAAACTAAGAACCGCTACGTGGTTACGACGAAAGATCAATCTGACTTGGCCATTGCTGCTAGCAAAGGTATTGCAAATGATGATGGTATTATTTATGAGCCATCTGGTCGAAATACTGCTCCTTGTATTCTGCTATCAATTGCTTTCTTAGAAGCAAAGGGTGTATCTGAGGATACCGTTGTTGCTGTCATGCCTTCAGATCATGTCATTTTAAATACTAAAGGTTTTCAAGACTCATTTTTAAATGCTGCTCATTTATGTGCTGAGACTAATACAATTACGACAATTGGAATTACTCCTAACTTTCCTCATACGGGTTATGGTTATATTCACACTGGTGAAGATATTGGTGCTGGTAAGAAGGTCACCGAATTTAAAGAAAAACCAAGTTATGACGTTGCGAAGTCTTACCTAGAGTCAGGTCAGTATTTGTGGAATGCTGGAATGTTCATGGCTACTTTAAGTTGTTTCAAAGAGCAGTTTAGTAAATATTCTCCAGATATCTATAAATCCTATGGTCAACTTGTTGAAGCTATTTCAAATGGTGAGTCAATTGATTCAATCTATAGTGAGATACCTAAAGATTCTATTGACTATGCTATTATGGAAAAGTCAGAAGCTATTACCACGATTCCTGCAAGTTTTGACTGGAATGACTTAGGCTCTTGGGAAGCAATGGAAGCAGTTTTTTCTGAAAAAGATGAAAATACATTTGTCAGTGAAAATGAGGCATACTTTCTTGAAGGAGCTAAAGGGAATATCGTTTATGCGCCAAATAAGTTTGTATCTCTAATCGATGTAAAAGATCTAGTGGTCGTTGCAAATGATGATGTTCTTATGGTTGTGCCTAAAGATCAGTCGCAAAAAGTGAAGCACGTAGTTTCACATCTAAAAGAAAGTAAATTAAACAATCTACTCTAGAAAGAAAGTGCAATTCCTAAATTCGTATTTATCCAACTAGCAGTCGCTTCAACATCTGTTGTATCTGTCGCGTACTCTAAGGAGTGGACATGATAAGAAAGTTTTGCTTTAAGTGACCAGTTCGTCGAAAATTGCCATTTGAGTCCATAACTTGCGACAAGTCCGAAACCAGCTAGTGTATCTTCCAAGACATCAGTGCTGGCAAGTCCATATACACCGATAGCACTTAATTCATCAGTAATATTTTTTGAAGAAATAAAGTCGTTAATAAGAAATGATGTTTTACGTAGACCCACACCAACTTCTGTAACTGAAAGAAATTCATCATCAGCATCAAAACTGCCTGTTAATGCAGTTGCTTCGCTTATAATAATACTTTGAGAAGAGAAGTGAAGGAGCCAGCTAAAAGGTTCGCTGATAAATGTGTATTGTAATTGAAAACCGTTTAATCGACTGAAGCGAAGTGGGCTCTTACTTCCAAGGTAGGCAAGGTCTATTTCATAATCACGGGTTGGCATTCTTTCAAAAGTGTCGAGATCTTCATCTAAGAGATTCTCTGATACAGTCATCGAATAAGTTAAGCTTGTTATAAATAATAGGGAAACGATTTTTAAATATTTCATATTAACCTTGCCTTCCGATGATAATTTGTTCGAATTGTTCACCTGGTAAGTCTTCAAGTCCAATTAGTTTGGCCAAGTCGACTTTAAGTTTGAAGTATGTCCACTTTAGTTCGATCTCTGTTGATTGATTATTAAAGCTGTCGTAAAGAGCTAGGTGAAAGTCAGTGTAACTCCCTTTACGCTCTAAGTAGCGATCAAGTGCAAGATCAAGCCTGTTCTTAGATGTTGGAACAAGTGCCTTAAATATTTTTAAACGATCTTGAATATTTTTTAATTGCAAATAGATATCACTAATTTGTTTTTGTAAATTTCTTTCAACTGAACGAGAGTTGGTTTCTTTTATAGTCTTGTTCAGTTTTGAAGTTGCAATCTTTCGACGATTTAAAAGGCCACCATCTCCATATATACTCCAAGTCGCATTTATTGTTGCGACAACTTCGATACTGTTTCCTGTATCTGTTCTGTACAGTAGAGAAGAATCACTTCCAAAGTTGTGTTTATATGATCCAAGATCAATTGTTACTTTTGGTAGAGGTAGATTTTCTCTTAAGGCAATTTCGTAATTGCGATCGGCAATGACTTTTTCAAGCTTTGCATCTTTTATTAGAGGAGAGTGCTTTTTGGCAATCTTTATAGCTCCAGCTCGGGAGAGTTTGATGCGGTCATAGCCAAAATCATCTTCTAAAACGTATTTAATTCCAAATGGATCATCGATACTTTCTGCTAGTATTTCTCCTTCCTGTTCAAAGGCTAGTTTAGCTTGATAATACTCATCTTGAGCGCGAAGATAATCATTTCTTGCTTGATAGTACCCGTGTTTTGAAACTTTCTTTAAAGGCACTTTTTCACGGTTTAAGCGATAGACAAATGATGCATTTCTAAGTTGAGATTTTTTTAACTTTACAACTTCATTAAGGTAGAGAAGTTTTGTATAGCTGACAATTAGTTCTTGGCGAAACTCTCTTGTTGTTTCATCAAGAATTGTTTTATTTCTCTCGATTGTTTCAATTGAATTTTTAAATGTAAGATAATCTTTTCCCCAATTAAAAAGTGTGTAGTCTTCAACTTCTAGTCCAAAAGATCCGGTTGGGATTTTACTTGTTCGGGAATCATTTGATCCTTCTTTAATCGTGGCAATTCTTTGTGAGTCTGTTGAGAGGGTGAGGTTTAAGTTTGGATACCAGAATTCTGCTTTTGTATCTTTTATACTATTAAGTAGAATCTCAGCTTGAGTTTTTCTTTGTCTTTCGTCATAGTTTTTTCTCATTCCTTGTTCAAGAACAATATTCAGATTTATGACCTTTGTCTGTCTCTTAATTTCACTAAAATCATCACTGGTTTCTTCAATGTATAATTCGTCTTTATTGATGTGTGATGTTTGCGCATAAATTGTGGAAAATCCAATTAGGAATAGGGATATAATCTTTAGCATAAAAGTCCGTTTTTACCTGGTTTGATTACTTGACTAATATTGTAAAAAAGACGAGATCAATTGTGAACTAAATTATGACTGATTCAGTTTATAACTTTATTCCAGGACATCCACGTCGAATAATATCTTCTTCCACATGTCTGACCTTTAGATTTGTTAGGATAATCTCTTTTTTAATAGACTGAAGATTTGAGACAAGCTTTTTTCGAACACTTTCCTTTTCTATGGGAGTGAGTCCTTGAAGCTTTTGATTACGTTGTGCTAAGGCAGAGAGCCTTTGGCGATGCTTAATCTTGTTCTTTCTCTTTGTTATCAATACTTCACATGTTTTAGAAATACTTGGATCTGTGATGATCGTTTCACGAAGCAGTATTGAGCCTGTTTGTGACAGGACGTAATTTTGAGTGAGTGCAACGCATATGGTTAGAAACATTTTTATCATCAATTAAAAGGATATCATGCTTTACTGGTAATTCTCTAGAGTGCTAAAATAACGATATTAAAGGAAGATAATGGATACAAAAGCTCTGATATTGATCCCAGCTCGATACGCGTCAACTCGCTTTCCAGGAAAACCTATCGCTAAAATTCAAGGCAAGCCGATGATTATACGTGTATATGAGGGTTGTGAAGAAGTCGCAAATAACTTTCCAGGCTCAAAGGTCGTCATAGTGACTGATGATGATCGAATTGAGAATGAAGTGAAGAAATGGAATAAAGAAGTTGTTAGGGTCGATGATGATGTCCCTTCTGGCTCAGAGAGAATCTATTTGGCCTATGAGAGATACTTCGCGAGTGAAGGTGAATATGACCTTGTCATTAATGTACAAGGTGATGAGCCTCTCATTAAAAGCTCTCTGCTTACTGAAATTATTTCTTTTCATGCTAATAGTGAATTTGATGTGGCCACAGTCGTAAAAAAGCAGTCTATTAAGCATGTCTCTTATTTAGATCCGAATAAAGTAAAGGCAATTTATCAACCGAGCAGTGGAAAATGTCATTTCTTTACGAGAGCGTCTGCTCCTCATTATCGAGATCGAAGTGAAGGGGACTGGTATTTACATGTAGGTGTTTATTCTTTTAGACCGCATGTTTTGAAAGAGTTCTGTTCAAACGGAAAAAGTTTTTATGAAGATATAGAATGTTTAGAGCAACTTAGGCTAATTGAAAACGGATTTTCAATTGGCGCTCTTATGAGTGATGTAAACTTATTAGGAGTTGATACGCCTGAAGATTTAAAAGCTGTGGAAGAGGTTTTTAATGGCAAATAATAATAAGAAGTTTATTTTTATAACTGGAGGGGTTTCAAGCTCTCTTGGAAAAGGTCTGGCAGCAGCGGCAATAGCATCTCTTTTAGAAAGAAGAGGAATTAAAATTAATATGCTGAAAATGGATCCATATATTAATGTCGATCCAGGTACCATGAGTCCAACTCAGCATGGTGAAGTTTTTGTAACAGATGATGGAGCTGAGACAGATCTTGATCTTGGTCATTATGAAAGGTTTACTTCTTTAACGTTGAAAAAGAAGAGTAATTTTACAACTGGACAAGTCTACTCTGAAGTCATTGAGAATGAGAGAGAAGGAAAGTACCTAGGTAAAACAGTACAAGTTGTTCCACATATTACGAATGAGATAAAAAGAAGGATACATGTAGCGGCGGAAGATACAGATCTCCTTATTGGTGAGATTGGAGGAACTGTAGGTGACATTGAATCTCTGCCATTTATCGAATCAATAAGACAATTTGCTCACGATGTCGGGAGTGAAAATGTACTCTTTGTTCATCTTGTACTCGTTCCTTATTTAAGTGCAGCTGGAGAGTTAAAAACGAAGCCAGCTCAACACTCTGTAAAAGAGCTGCGTTCACTAGGTCTTTTTCCAAATCTTATTATTTGTCGAAGTGATCGTGAACTAAATCAAGAGATCATCGACAAGGTTTCTCTTTTTTGTAACGTACCAAAAAATAGTGTTTTTCAATCGATAGACTTGGATTCAATTTATAAAGTTCCCTTAAATTTTCATGACCAAGGTCTCGATGAAAAAATCATCGAATCATTAGGAATATGGGCAACAAGACCGAATGTTGAAGACTTAAAGAATTTTGTTTTTAATTTTGATAATCCTCTTCGCAAGGTTAAGATTGGTGTTGTTGGTAAGTATACTGAACTAGTTGAATCATATAAGTCATTAGATGAAGCCTTAAAGCACGGGGCTATTAATTTACAACTCGAGCTAGAGACAGTTTATGTCGATTCAGAAGAACTTGAGTCTGGTGATGTGGCAGAGCTTTTAAAAGATGTTCAAGGAGTCCTTGTCCCTGGAGGATTTGGAACGAGGGGAACAGAAGGTAAGATTAAGGCAATTAAGCATGCTAGAGAAAATAATTTACCGTTTTTTGGTATTTGTCTTGGAATGCAGTTGGCTATTATTGAATATGCTCGAAATATTTCAGGTATTGAAAATGCCACAAGTGAAGAGTTTGATGGAGCAGGGGAAAATCTCATTCATTATATGGAAGGACAGAGTAGCGAAGGGGCAAAAGGTGCTAGTATGCGTCTTGGTGCCTATAATTGCACTCTTGCAAAAGATACGAAGGCATTTCAAATTTATAATGAATTACAAATTAGTGAAAGACACAGACATCGACTCGAAGTGAATAATGAATTTAGAGAAAAGCTAAGACAAGATGGTCTCGTGATTTCTGGCGTTAATGAGGAATTAGATTTAGTAGAGGTGATTGAAATAAGCGAGAATGATTTCTTTGTTGCTTGTCAGTATCATCCCGAGTTTAAATCAAAGCCTCATGAGCCTCATCCTCTCTTTCGCTCTTTTGTCGATGCAGCAGATAAATTTAAAAATAAATAGGTGATTAATGAGTAAGAAAATTGATTTTTTTGTAGGTACATGTGTAATAGAAAGTGAACAAATGTGTATGGATGTTGGTGGAAAGCTTAAAGAGGTTTTCAGTAAATATCCTGAAGTTAATTTTTCATATAAAGGAAGTTTTGATAAGGCGAACCGTTCTTCAATAGAGTCTTTTAGAGGACCTGGAATAGAGGACGGACTTAAAATTCTAGAAAAAGTTAAGAAAGAATTAGATGTACCAGTCATCACGGACTTTCATCAGCCTGCACAGGCAAATGAAGTGGCAAGTGTTGTTGATACGTTGCAAATCCCTGCTTTTTTATGCCGCCAGACGGACATGATTATTGCTGGAGCTGAAGCATGCAAGCAATTTAAGCGTCAATTAAAAATTAAAAAAGGACAATTCCTATCGCCTGAAGAAACTGGAAACATCGTAGAGAAGGCAAATACTCATATTTCTAAGGATCAGATTCTTTTAACAGAAAGAGGAACATCCTTTGGATATAATAATCTTGTTGTTGATATGGCAAGTTTTCAAATTATGAAAAGCTTTGGAGTTCGTGCCATACATGATGCTACTCATTGTGTTCAAAGACCTGGAGGTCTAGGTAAAACGACAGGTGGAAAGAGAGAGCAAATCCTAACTTTAGCAAGAGCAGCTGTAGCGGCAGGTGCGGATGGAATTTTTATGGAAGTTCATCCTGATCCAGATCAAGCTAAGTCAGATGCATCGACAAGCTTACCTCTTGATCGCGCTGATCAAATTATTGAAAGTTTAATAAAAGTTTACAGAGCCGTGAGAGATTAATGGATTTAAGAGAAGTTGCTAAAGTACATAAAGATAAATTAGATAAGATTAAAGTTCTTGCTTTTGATATTGATGGAGTTTTAACAACAGGTCATATCTGGTGGGATGGAGATGTTGGTTTCAATCGTTATTCTCATACAAGTGACGGATATGCTTTAAAACTAATGATGAAAAATGGCTTTAAAGTAGGAGTTATCTCAGGTGGTGACTCTGTTGGTGTTAAGAAACGTTTTGAAGACAACCTTGGGTTAGATTTTTGTTTTTTTGGAAATGAAGATAAGCGAGTTGCATTTCAAAAAGTCCTTGATTTAGGTTTTAGAGATGAAGAAGTACTTTATATGGGAGATGAGTTTTTTGATACTCCTTTATTGAAGAGGGCAGGTTTTGGAGTGACCGTTCCGATTGCAAGTTATGAGGTAAAGAAGTTCTGTGACTATGTAACGATGAGAGAGAGTGGTCAAGGAGCTGTAAGGGAAGTTATCGATATCATGAGATACAATAGGGGGATTACTCCTGATGTTCTTGATTTCGATGGGAAAGCAATGGATTTTAGTTCTTAGGTATTTCAATCTTGGTAATGATAATACTATCCATTTGCTCAATGGAGAATTGATACCCCGTCTTTATTAACTCTTCATGAAAGATAGAAGAATCCAGTTGATCTGATAGTTTTGTAATCTTACCAATTGATAAAGGTGCATCTTCTTTTTTTGTCTGAAATGTAATTAATATCTCATTTCCTTTAATTGTTGCTTCAGCTAGAGCGCCTGCTTCTGCATTAATGAGTCGAACACTCTCTGATAGAGCTCCATTTAAAACCATGAGAAATGCTTTCTTGTTAAGCTTTATATTCACAGTTTCTTCTATCATACATTCAAATGACATTTTCTTAGACTTTAAAGCAGGTTTAGAAAAGATAAAATAGTGATTTATTAATTCACTAATACATACATCCTCAACTTTTTTATAGTCTCCATCAATTCTTTTAAGAAGTAGAACATTATCTAGAATTACTTCACATTTTTCTAAGCCTATTGAGATATTCTCAATGAATGTTCTAATTTTCTTTTTGAGTTTTTCATCATCGACGCTTTCAAGTGCTTTTTCAATTTTGTCCTCTAGGAGACCAGCAGATAAATCAATAATCCCTAGTGGATTTTTTACATCATGAGCGACAGAACTCACTAATTCGTGCGAGTTCATATTCGTCATATGAATTATTTCATGTAGTAATTCTTCTTTCGTTATTTTATCGAGATTAATTTTCATTATTTATCCAATTTCCTGTCTAATAAATATTATACATTGGATTCCAGGGGCTTAAGACAGGTCTCTTTTTGCCTTGACACGTTTCGGTATTAACAGTAAAAATTCTATTCGGAGTAAATATGGATTTAACAAAGCTACAAGCACTATTAGATGATCAATATACTTGGCCAAGTAAGTACAAGTTTAAATTTGTCGGAAACGAAGGGCATCGTGAAGATTTGGCAAAAGCTGTAGGGCATAAGGCCACTAATGAGAGACCATCTAAGTCAGGAAAATACATCAGTTTTACTTTCGATATTCGGTTAAACTCTTCTCAAGAAGTTATTTCCATCTATCAAGAAGTCGCTAAAATCTCTGGTATCATTGCATTATAAATCCAATTACAAATAGTAGTAAAAGGAACTTTTATGATGAAGTATAAGACAGCTCTTGTTGTTGGTGCAGGTGCCTTTGGAACAAGCTTAGCGTCAATTCTTGCCAATCGTTTTGAAAATGTGTTTTTAAAAGTTAGAAGTCGTGACGTTTATGATGCCATAAATAAGGATAGAGAGAACTCTGTTTATTTAAAAGGAATTAAGCTCGCTGAAAATATAAAAGCAGTTCTTGAGTGGGATGAGTTTGATCAATCCTATAAGAAAGAACAAGAAGACTTACAATTGCTAGTTTCAGGCCTACCAACCGCCGGAATACAGCACTTCTTTAAAGAAAATTATGATCGCTTCTTAGGATATTTTAACAAAAAAATTCCTCTAATATCCTTATCCAAAGGGATTGATCCTGAAACATTAGAGTTAAGTGACGATGTCTTTTTTGAGTTCTTTCCTCATCATAAGGAGTTAATAACTTTTTTATCGGGTCCAAGTTTTGCCAAAGAAATAATGCAGGAACAAATAACTTTAGTAACTGTAGGGGGAAGATCAAGAAAAGTGTTAAGGGACATTTCTCTTATGCTTGATACTCCTTATTTTAAGGCTCTACCTTCTTATGATGTAAAAGGTGTGCTCTTAGGTGGAGCATTAAAAAATGTTTTGGCAATTAGTGGGGGAATTATTGAGGGGCTTGGTTATAATCATAACACTCGTGCAGCAATGATCACTCGTGGAATTGTTGAGATGCTTCGTTTTGGCCGTGTGTTTAACGCGAGACCTGAAACATTCTACGGTCTTAGTGGAATGGGGGACTTAATTCTTACAACAACAGGTGGGCTTTCTCGTAATAAAACATTTGGCCATGAAATCGCTAAGGGGAGAAAACCCTTGGAGATCATTAACTCCCAGAGAACTGTAGTAGAAGGTTACAAGACAACAAAAGCAGCACATTTACTCTCTCAGAAGTATGAGATTAAAGCACGGATTTTTAATGGACTTTACGAAGTTCTCTATAATGACCAAGAAGCAAATCGAGTAATAGAAATGCTTATGAATACTCCGGCTAAATTTGAAGTTGAATAGTTAAAAATAGTGAGTAGATTTTACTTTTATCAGTTAAGTTTACTTGTATTATTTTAGTGTTACTGATGTGTAGCTTGTTCGTTTTTCTTCATGTTGCCTTGCGAGCTTTTTTAACATTTTTCATTTGATCGCTACAATAGAGGAATAACCACTGACAATCGTTTGATACGGACTAACAAAGATAATTAGAACTAAATACTGTTAAAAGAATAAAACAGAAAAAAATATCAAGATCTTTTTTAATATTGATTACTCTCAATTTCCTCCTAAAAGCGATAATGAAAATAGAAGTCGATATATTAAAATCGTTTCAGGTTATTCATCTAATGGTTTTGAACTTACAAGATCTAGGACTTCTTCAGATCAACTTTATTTTTTATATCGAGAGTAAAGGACCTTTTAAGATATTTAAATTATCCTGTAAAAATCATTAAATGGATAAGAAAAAAAACGACTAGTTAAGTGCCTTTTTAATTTTTCCGACGGTTATTGTTTCTCCAAGAGTCACTAGTTCACCTTGAGAATTGATAACGAAGTATGCTGGAACACCAACAAAGCCATGTTTTTGTAGCCAGCTGCCAATAATATTATCTCTTTTGGTCCAATCTGCTAAGAGAAGTTTCATCTTCTTTTGTTTTACAAGGTTTTTAAATCGTCTCGTGTCGAGAACAACTTTTTCATTAACTTTACAGGTTAGGCACCATTTTGCAGTAAAATCAATAAATGTAAGTTCTTTATTTTCTTGTAATTCTTGCATTCTCTGTTCGCTCCAAGCTTCCCATTTTAATTCAGATCTTGATTTATCTTTTAACATGGCAGAACTCGAGTCTATGCTTGATGTTTGTGTGTTTACAGATTCTAAAAATAGAAATGCTGTTGGAATTAAAAGGGCAAAGGACAGAATGAGGTTTTTTGTAACTTTTTCTCTTACATATATTACGAAGAAGATTAGAGCAAGTGCTGTGTTCATTTGAAGTAGGGCAACTTGAGAATCTGTTAAAGCAAGAAAGACATCGAGTAGCCATAGAGTTGTAAGTATAAGAGTAAATCCTAAGAACTTCTTTACATGCTCCATCCACATTCCTGGTTTTGGTAGGAATTTAATAAGAGCTGGAAAAAGAGCTGTTAAAATGAAAGGAAGTGCCAGTCCAAGTCCAACCGATAAGAAGATAAGAAATATTACTGCAGGTGATTCACTAAAGGCAAAAGTTAGTGCTGTTCCAAGAAAGGGGGCTGAACATGGTGTCGAAAGTATCGTTGCTAGAACACCACCAAAGACATCGCCTAAAAATGAGTCTTCAACTTTAACACTACCCAATTTACTTCCACCTGGAGTTCTAAATTCAAATAGGCCGAACATATTTAAGGCCATAACAAAGATAACCAAAGCCATTATTCCTACAAACACAGGAGACTGTAGCTGAAAGCCCCATCCGACTTGTTCTCCTGTTGCTTTTAAACCTACGACAATCGCTGCAAGTACGATAAAGGTTAAAAAGACACCGAGAGAATAGGCCATGTTATGTTTGAATATTGACTTATTATCTTCAGAAGAGTGATTTATAAGACCAAAGAGTTTTATTGATATCACTGGTAGAACACAAGGCATTATGTTTAAAATTATCCCTCCAAGAAAGGCCATTAGGAAGAAATAGATTATTTTATTGTTTTGATAACTCTTTCCTGGAATCTTCGAGTTTGCTTGATTTAGTGAATTCGATCCATTCTTTTTGATACCTGCGGAATCAATTTTAGTCATACCTTTAAAGAATACTTCTAAGTTTTCTTCTTGATTGAGAAGAAACTCTGAAAACTCTTTTTCAATTGTATAGACTTTCTTTTTTACTGGATCATTAAAAAGGAATTTGAATTTATAAGGTGTTTTAAATTTTCCATCAGCAGGTAATGGGATTTCTGGTTCCATATACTCACCATCCCAGTCAAGAGTATATAATCCGTAGAGATTGCCACTCTTATCTTTTCTAAGAGTTTCTCTTTTAAAAGAAAATGGCTGTACTGGATGAGGTGTTAGAGCATAAAGGTTTGAAATAGCTTGAGAAAAGTCACCTTTAAAATTATAGAGAAGAGCTAATCCATTCTTATATTTTATTAAATTAATATCAAGGTCATTTGGTACTTTTTCAATATTAGGTACTTTTGCAAAAGCCTCTTGCACTTGACTCGATTTTATATCAAAATCATTCTTCTTCGCTTGGTAGGTACCTTCTGTGATGGAGCCCTCAAGTTTACGCTGTCCAGGTATACAAATATTTTTACAAATAAGCCATTTTGCATTAGTTTCAAGATTTTTTATTTCTACAGTAGGATCGTACTTAAAAAAGAAGGTATGCAGCTTTTCATAGCCAAATGTTAAAAGATCACCTTTCTCAATATATTTTTTAGGTGTAGGCCATTCTAGTGACTCAAGTTTTAATTCTTTACCGTCAGCTTTAAAAGAAAATTCTGTTGGAAGTCCAGCGTCCCCTGGATTGGTCCAGTAAGTGTGCCATCCTTTCTCATTTTTAAAAGTGACAGCAAGGAGTTTTTCATTACCTGTATCAAAAGTTTGAATATTGATCTTT
Organism: uncultured Oligoflexia bacterium; assembly: GCA_963922285.1. Taxonomy (GTDB): domain Bacteria; phylum Bdellovibrionota; class Bacteriovoracia; order Bacteriovoracales; family Bacteriovoracaceae; genus Halobacteriovorax_A. Next base: position 15,943 of record CAWUIU010000004.1, read on the forward strand.
GCTAGCTCTGAACCATTTGGTGTTTGAGCAAATATATTCAGTGTTAAAAAACTAATAAAAAGGGTTAAGAGCGTATTCATATTCTTCCTTATGCATTTTGTAATAGTCCTTATATAGTGTTAATTGTAGCAAAAAAGTGACGAAAAAAGATTTATGAGTCATATTTTGACCTAGAATTAACGTAAATTGTATAATTGGTGCCTAAATTATATAAATTGAGAGATTATCGATGTCCTCTTATCCGCAAAGAATAGTTTGTTTAACTGAAGAATCAGCTGAATTTCTCTATCTGATTGGAGAGAGTCATCGAATCATAGGAGTCTCTGCTTACGCTGTACGTCCCGAACAGATAAAAGAAAAGCCAAAGGTTAGTGCTTTTATTAATGGCCATGTAAAAAAAATAAAAAGTCTAAATCCTGATCTCATTATTGGGTTTTCTGATATTCAAAAAGATTTAGCAAGAGATCTAATTGCAGAGGGCCTAAACGTATGGATTGGCAATCATCGCTCGATTGAAGAGATCATTCACTATTTGGAAATGCTTGGACGTATCGTACAAGCAGAAGAAAAGTCGAAAGATGTTATTAAGAAAATGAAGTCAAATATGGACATCGCAAAAGAGTTTTCTAAGTCTTTAAATTCAAAACCAAAAGTCTATATAGAGGAATGGGACGAACCATTGATTACTGGAATAAAATGGTTTGGTGAATTAATTGAGTTATGTGGGGGAGAGCTTCTTTTTTCTGAGAAATCTAAATCGTCTTTAGCAAAAGATCGAATTTTACAAAATGATGAAATTGTTAAGGCACGTCCTGATATTTTTCTAGCTTCCTGGTGTGGAAAGAAAGTTGATCTAAATAGTATTATGAATAGAGAAGGTTACTCGAATCTTCCTTGTGTTCAAAATAAGCAGATCTATGAACTTGAGCCAGAAATATTTCTTCAACCGGGACCAGCTCCATTGTTAGATGGAATATTTATAATAATCGAAATATTTAAAAGCTGGCAAAAATCTTGAGTGTTACTGTCGGGATAGCCGCTCAGTTTCAATTATTTATCAATACTCTATCTGTTTTTTAAGCAGAATTTTCCACTCAACTTCATTTCTCTAAATTATTAAAAATAAATTCCGATTATGGATAAGCAAACTGTTATTAGGAGCAGGATATCTCCATGAGAAAACTATTTGATTTAACGATTTTAACATTAACACTAACAACTTTGAGCTCATGTGGTTTTAGCGAACACGTTGAGAAAAGAGCAAGAGTATTAAACTCTTTAGAGGATAAAGTACTTGTTCTAACAAAGGAAAATCAGTCTCTAAGATCTGAGATAATTAGATTAAATTATCAAGTGAAGTCATTAGAGTCGAAAAGCTTTTATCTTCAAACTCAATTACAGAGTAAGAGTGATGCTAAAGCAAGAAAAATTGCTAGTATTAAGAAGAAGAAAAACCCTAATGATCTTGTAAAGTTTGATGTTTATCGCTGGAAACCAACTGAGATGTTAAAAATTGCAGAGAAGGAATTCGATGCAAAGAATTATGAAAAGAGTGCACAGTTTTTTAGCTCTTTCATGGAACATTTTCCTGCAAGTGAGAGTTTAGATGATAAATTTCTTTTTCAAGCAGGTGTTGCATCTTTTGAAACTGGTAAGCACTTTGATTGGAGTGAGAAGTACTTTTCAAAATTAATTCAAAAATATCCGACTTCAGACTTCTATCTAAGCACGAAAATGTGGTTGGCACTTAGCTATCTTAAGCAAGAGAAGAATAAAGAGTTTTTCGCTGTTGTTGAAGAATTCAGAAAGAAATATAGAAACACATCAGAATGGAATATATTGAGTAGTCACTATGAAAAGATCGTTCAAAAATATAAGTCTAATTAGTCTGTTCTTGTTTTCGTTAGCAAGCTTTGCAAAGGCTCCAAGAGCTGTTGTAAGTATGGTTAAAGGAAACGTATTTCTACTAAAGAATGGTAGTATGAACTCTCTCGAAGTGGGAGAGCATATTTATGAATTCGATGAAATATTTACAGAAATTGGTTCAACTGTAACTTTGAATGACTACTATGATAATGAATTTCATCTTTCAGGTTCTACAAATTTGAAAGTAATGAATAAACTAATGATTCTTAAATCTGGTTATATGTGGGTTCAGGTCACTGAGCCTCGCACTGAAAAGTTCATGATTCAAACAATCAACTCCAATCTTTCATATCACCAAGGTGAGTTTGTTATCTCATTTGATCAAGAGAATAAGAAAACTCAAGTTTTAAGTTTAAAAGGTACACATGAGTTCGTAAACGTTCAGAATAGATTTTATCGAGAAGAAATTCCTTCAGGATTCTTTTCTTTTATTGCGGACGATTATGAAAATGGAAACCCACGAATGGCTACTGACATTGGAGCAAAAGCTTACTCTTCAGTATTATCTTTATTTGATGGAATCAAGCCACTTAATTCACAAGCACCGAAAGCGAAAGAAGTAATTGCAAAATCACCCGTAAGAAAAGTTGAATTTAAGTCGCGATCACTTGCTTCTGTAAAGAAAGCGTCTAAAAATGAAGGTGAGGTTATTGTTATTACCAAGCCAAAAATGAGTGCACAAAGAGTTGAGAAACTGAAAAACCTTCATCTCAATAAAATTTCACATTTAAAGAAAACAGTAAAGAGACCTAAGAGAAAGTTTAGAGTTTCATATGGGACAAAATCTAATGTGAAAGTTAAAGTATTTCGTCCAGGAAAGCAGAGAGTTCCTGCCTCAAATACTCGGGTAAGTGCTACTCGTTCAACTAAAATTAGAAAGCCAGCATCAATCAGAGAGCTTAATCCTCAAGTGAAAATCAAAAAGAATCCTTTTGAGACATCTCTGTTAAAAGAATACAAGAAACAAATGCGTCACTCAAAAGAGATTAATAGCTTAATTAATGAGTTGAAATCTATTGATAACGACTATAATGAAAGCTATTAAAAATCACCTTCGGTATTAATTTCAAGCTTATAAATTTTGTTCTAACCTATTAAAATAATTATAAATTATTTCAATAGGGGACTACTATGTCAAAGATCTTAACTGACCATGCACTTACATATGACGATGTCCTTATTCGTCCTGGATATTCTGAAATTCTACCAACTAATGTTAACCTTAAAACTCAATTCACAAGAAACATAGAATTGAATTTACCAATTGTTTCTGCTGCGATGGATACTGTTACCGAGTCAGATACGGCAATTGTTATGGCACAAGAGGGTGGTATTGGTGTTATTCATAAAAACCTCCCTGCAGAGAAGCAAGCTTGGGAAGTCGAGAAGGTAAAGAAGTTTGAATCAGGTATGGTTATGAATCCTATTACTGTTCATCCAGAGGCAACTCTACATGAGGTGGTTAGAATCACTGAAAAACACAAAATCACAGGGGTTCCTGTTGTTGACGAAAGTGAAAGTCTTGTTGGTATATTAACCAGTCGTGATATGAGATTTGAAACAAATCTTGGTCAAAGAGTAAAAGATGTCATGACTCCTAAGGAGAAGCTGATTACGGCTGCAGGAGATATTGATATGGAGGAGGCTAAATCTCTTCTTCATCAAAATAGAATTGAGAAGCTTCCTGTCGTTGATAAGTCTGGTAAGCTTGAAGGTCTTATAACGATTAAAGATATACTAAAAAATATAAACTTTCCTAACTCAAATCGTGATCAATATGGAAGACTAAGAGTCGCTGCTGCAATAGGTGTTGGTGATAAAGAATTAAAGAGAGCAAAATACCTGATAGAGGCAAGCGTTGATTGTATTGTTATTGATACAGCTCATGGTCACTCTAAGGGTGTTATCGGCATGGTTAAGTCAGTAAGAGAGCTTATTGGTGATAAGAGTATCGATATCATTGCTGGAAATGTTGCAACTCGAGCTGCTTGTGAAGCTCTCATTGATGCAGGTGTTGATGGAATAAAAGTAGGTATTGGTCCTGGGTCCATTTGTACGACTCGAGTAGTTGCAGGAATTGGAGTACCACAATTATCCGCAGTTCTTGAATGTGCTCCCGTTTGTAAGCAAGCGGGAATTCCGTTTATTGCGGATGGTGGGATTAAGTATTCAGGTGATGTTGTTAAGGCGATCGCAGCAGGAGCAAGTTGTGTCATGATAGGATCTCTCTTTGCAGGTTGTGATGAAACCCCCGGTGAGATGGTTCTGTATCAAGGTCGTGCTTATAAAATTTATCGTGGAATGGGCTCCTTAGGTGCAATGAAGCTAGGATCAAAAGATCGTTATGGCCAAGCCTCTGTTGAAGATAAGAAACTAGTTCCTGAGGGAATTGAAGGGCAAGTTCCTTACAGAGGTGCTTTAGCGACTAACGTTCATCAACTTGTTGGTGGTCTACGTTCCGGTATGGGGTATGTCGGCTCAGAATCAATCTTATTACTGCAAGAAAAAGCTGAATTTATAAAAATTACGCAAGCATCATTAAAAGAGAGTCATCCTCATGATGTAGTCATAACGAAAGAAGCACCAAATTATCATTTAGATTAGGATTTTAGAATATGAATACAAGAAATTTATGGATTGTTGACTTTGGCTCACAATACACACAACTAATAACAAGAAAGTTTCGTGAACTGGGTTTCTCAAGCGAAATCTTAACAGTAAAAGAGACGAGAAAAAGATTTGATGCTGGCAGGTTTCCTAAGGCGATTGTCCTCTCTGGTGGGCCGCAGTCAGTCTTTGAAGATCAAACAGATTATAGTTTTATCTTTGATAGAACTGAAATGCCAATCCTAGGTGTTTGTTACGGAATGCAATTACTTGGTAAGTGCTTTGGTGGAACGGTTGAGAAGGGAACAATAGGTGAATATGGTCATGCAAAAATACATTTTACAAATGAATATAAAATGTCTGGCATACCAGAAGAAATAAATGTGTGGATGAGTCACTCCGATCATATAGCTGAAATACCAAATGAGTTTAAACTTGTTATGGAGAGTGGGAATGGACTTGTTGCTGCTATAAAGCATACGGCCCGACCAATTCTTGGATTACAATTTCATCCTGAAGTTGAACATAGTGAGCATGGTAAAGATATTTTACGTCACTTTGTTGAGGACATTGCGAATTTAAGTTCAGATTGGGGTGCTTCTGAAATGTTAGAAGAAGCGAAAGAGCTAGTTCGAGGTGTTGAAAAGAGTAAGGTTCTGTGTGCGTTTTCTGGAGGAGTTGATTCTCTTGTTGCTGCTACACTTTCCCATGAAGTTATTGGCGAAAATCTATACTGCTTCTTTGTTGATAATGGATTACTCAGACCTCAGGATTATCATCATATTGAAACACTAAAGAAAGAGACTCCTTTAAATATTGAAGTTGTCGATGCTAAAGAACTTTTTTACGAAAGGCTTAGTGGGCTAGATGATCCTGAAGATAAGAGGAAGGCTATTGGGAAAACCTTTATTGAAGTCTTTGAACAAAAAGTACACGAATTTGAAGAGCAGAAGGGGATTAAGTTTGATTACCTTTTACAAGGTACACTCTACCCAGATGTGATAGAATCAATTTCTCCTCATGAGGAAGATGGAAAGTCTGTAACTATTAAATCACATCATAATGTTGGAGGCTTACCTGAAAGAATGAAGCTGAAGTTACTTGAACCACTAAGATATCTATTTAAGGACGAGGTTAGAAAATTAGGTGAGAAATTAGGATTAGAACATGATTGGGTTTATCGTCATCCTTTTCCTGGTCCAGGAATTGGAATTCGCGTCTTAGGAGAAGTAACTGAGAATCGAGTAAAGACGGTTCAACAAAGTGACCAGATACTTTTTGAGGAATTAAAGAGTAAAAACCTTTATGATAGTACATGGCAAGCATTAACAGTTCTTCTTCCTGTCAAAACAGTAGGTGTAAAAGGTGACGCTAGAGCCTATGAAGAAGTTATTTGTCTTCGTATGGTTAATTCAAGTGATGGAATGACAGCTGTTTGGACAGATATGCCATATGAATTCTTAACAAGGGTTTCAGGTCGAATTACGAACGAAGTCTCTGGAGTTACAAGAGTTGTCTATGACATAACATCAAAACCTCCTGGTACAATAGAGTGGGAATAATAAAGAGGAGTTTTTGATGAAAATTGTAAAAAAATTAATATTAAGTCTTTTCATAAGTTATAGTGCGTTTGCTGGTACTATCTATGATTTTAAAATCAAAGGTGCTAAAGGGGAGACACTTGATTTCAATTCATTCAAAGGTAAGCCAATACTGATTGTTAATATTGCGACGAGATGTGGATACACTGGACAACTTGAAGGACTAGAAAATATATATCAGAAGTATAAGAAAAAAAATCTTGTGGTCCTAGGCGTTCCTTCAAATGACTTTGGGGGACAGACACCGGAAGGTGATGAAGATGTCGTTAAGTTTTGTAAGAGATCTTATGGTGTAAATTTTCCCCTTACAACCAAGATGGTTGTTACTGGTGATAAAAAAGCGGATGTTATTAAGCATATCATCGGTAAAAGTACACACGACCAAATCAAATGGAATTTTGAAAAATTCTTGTTTAACAAAGAAGGAAGATTGGTAAAAAGTTTTCGTTCTTCGACAACACCTGAATCAAAAGAGTTAAAGTCAGCAATTGATGGCGTAATTTAGAATTTACTATTTAAACTTAAAATTACTTGTATATCTTCGATGGAGAGATCTTTTACGATCTCTCTTTGTTTTTCGACAAGTTTAGAACTATTGATATACTTAAAAATTTCTTCACTAATTTCATAGGTTGAAGAGTAGTAAAGTTCCATATGTTCCTTTGTTACATTATCTAAGGCTATCTTTAGAATATCTTTTTTTTGTTTTGCTAATAAGTCTTTTTCTATTTCCGTAAGTTGATTAAGTGAGTTTTTCATTTGTCTTCCTATTCTTATCATATGCTGCTTTAAGGATAAGAAAAAATGGTATCCACCAGATAAGGTCATTCGTGATAATTGTAACACCAAATTTAAGCGGTAACTTTCCTGTAATAAGACTTCCTGCAAAACCTATTGGACCAAAGACTTTTCCTAGAAAGCCAACAAGTGTAATTGGCCAGTGTATTAGAGGGTCTTTAGCTGCAGCTATGTATCCTATTCCGTATACTCCAACAATCATGCCAATACATTGCCACAATTCAATGTATCTTGGAATTGGCATGTTCACCATGTTAAAGAAAGAGTTTGGTAGAAGAACGGTCCAGGCACCCCAAATAAGGTTGTAGACACCTGCTGCTATAAGTACTTTTGTCATCCATTCTTTTTTCATAGTGAAACTCTATCATAGGGACGAAAAGTTTTACTTAAACATAGAGGCCGTCTAGACCTTGTCTTAAATACGAAATCTGTAAATGCTTAGAATACTTATATGATCTTATTAGCAGAAATCATTGTCACGGCTATTTTAACTGGTCTTATTTGGACAATTCAACTTGTTCACTATCCGGCATTTCACTATGTTGAAAATGATCGTTATGTTGATTTTGCAAATTTTCATACAAAGGGAATAACCATAATTGTTATGCCGTTAATGTTTTTAGAGTTAGGAATATCTATCTATCGAGCATTAAATCTTGATTTCATAAATGTCGTGCTCTTAATTTTTGTCATTTTGATTTGGCTTTCGACCTTTTTGTTTAGTGTACCGGCCCATAATATATTAGCAGGTGGTAAAGATGAAAAAGTTATTGAGCGTCTTGTTATAACCAATTGGATAAGAACAATGTTATGGACTCTGAGACTATTTGTTTTAAGCTTTCTCTTTCTTAATATTTATAGCGCATAAGATAAATAAAATTATTAAAATGACTAATCCCCAATACATTTGCCCGTAATAAGAGATCATCTCTGCGGCATATTTTCCGATAAGAAACTTTCCTAGAAAATAAGAAAATACAAAACGCAACCAAAAAAGAGTGCGCCATAACTTGTCACTGTTTAGAAATAATTCCTGATGAATAACGAAGAACGGGAGTATTAACATGACGTAGTATTCAATTCTAACAACTGGAGAGACGAGTAGAATTGCAATAAAGCAAAATGAAAGAATTAAAGCTTCATTATTCTTATAAACAAGATAAAGAAAAATAGGGAAGGCTATAAAGACATGAAGCTTATGAATGATACTTGCTATGTCATCATTGTTTAGAATATGTAACCAAACCACATAGCTTGATTGGTTGGTCCATTTAAAATATGGATCATGATTCTTATCAGCAAGAATTGTCGTCCAATCTTTGAACAGTTGAAAAGTTTCATCAGTACCAAAGTATAAAAAAGGTATCGCTGATAGGATGACTGTTATGCTAACGCTTGAAAATAATGCCTTAAATCTCTTCGTGAACAGAAAAAAACCAATGAGAGAAAGTGGTACGATTTTAATCGAAGCTGCGAGGGCTAGAGGAAGTCCTGCAAGAAGTTGTTGTTTTTTTATGACTGATAACCAAGCTGATAAAATCATAAGGAAATATAAGTATAGATTTATATTCGCTTGCATCGCATTGTTTAGTATTGGTCTTGCTGTTGCTATTAAAGTCAGGAAAAGGATCTCGTTAGAAAAATTTATACTAGGGTAGTAGTATTTTAATATTAGCCAAGAAAGGTAAAAGGAGAATATGAGAAGAACAGCATTAAAGAAACACCATATTTTCTGTGCTGTTTTTAAATCCGTAAATGCAAGGGGCTGAAATACTATCGCAGCAAAAGGAGAGTATTTATATGAAAATATTCCGTCTTTCTTAAAGTTGTAGATATCGAGATCATTTGCGATAAGTCTTTCACCAACTTTATGAAAAACTTTAAAATCTAAATCTCTTTTTGCTCCACGGGTATAAGAGGAGATCGTTAAATACGAAAAACCTAAAATAAAAAGAATAAGAGACATTTTGGATCGATACTTAATCATAGGAAACTCTTAAAAATTAATTGATCCTTATCTAATTCAATCTTAGCAATATCACAGTTTTCAATTTTCTTATGAATATAGCCTTCACTCTTTTCAAGAATTCTTGCCATCGACCCGCCATGTGTTGAAAGGAAGTAAAAAGAGTGGTTGGAGGAGGTAATTTCATTGAGTGTCTTTAATAGTCTGTAAGAATGTTCCTCAATCGATTCTCCCCCTGGAAATCGAAAACCAGGTTGTGGATTTTGAAAGTTAAGTCCAATCTCATGGCGATTTTTTTCTTCATATTCTCCGACGTCAATTTCTCTTAGCCCTTGGTGTATATCGATGACTTCATTTTCAAAGCAGATTTGGCATGTTTTTACAGAGCGCTTAAGGTCAGATGAAACAACTTTATAGCTTGTGATTTCTTTTAGAATTGTTTTAATTTTATCTTTCAACTCTCTTGCTTGAGCGATTCCATTCTCATTTAATGGAATATCTCGATGGCCTTGCATCTTTCCTTCAATATTCCAGTCAGTTTGACCATGTCTAAAGATATAAATACTTTTTTTCATTATAAGTTCTTTAAGAAATTAAATTCAATAGGATAACTTAAATAGAGGTAGATCGACTGTGCACTAAACTTAGTGAAATTAATATTGTTCGTAAAGGTTCCAGCTGTAGCACCAAATGGTGGGTTTTGATCACCATTGAATGCTTGTCTTCCTTGCTCTTCTTGAAAAGATAAATATTGGTAGGAAAGACTGACTGTGAGGTCTTTAAGGACCTTCGCACTCAAATACATCTTTACTCCACTTCCATAGAAGTCAACAGACTCTGTAACCTCTCTCGTCTTAAGTGTGAACGAAGAGTCTTCATAGGAATAGCTGTAGCTAAAGTCACTTATCCCCATCTTTGTATATGGATAGACGGTTACTCCAACTCTGAGTTTTCGATTAATATATGCACCAAATGTTAAGCCTAATAGCCTACGGCTTATATTAGCTGAGTTTGAGATATGAGGGGAGCCACCTTCACTTAAGTCAAAAGAGCCTCTTGTATATTCCACTCCGCCGAAAAACCATGCAAATTGCGTGAGAGCGGCAAGACCATAAGTAAGACCACTATTTCCACTAAGTTCAAGATCATTACTATCATCTGCTCCTTTAAAGGAGAGAGAGTGGGATTGAAATCCAAGAATTGGTTCTAGAGCAAAAACTCGAGAAGAGAATTGTTTGAGAAATAAAGGATCTTCTTTAATGGTCTTTGCCTTTATGACTTTAGGGTTTTGTGCCAATGAACTAAATACAACACAAAAGGAAATAAGGAATAAATGTATTTTCTTATTGAACATCGCTATCTCTTTTTTTCTTAACTTTCGTCTCTTTCACTTCTCCATTATCGAGAGAGAAGAATCTGTCCCCAAAGAGATTATTTACACCAAGAGCTGATGCTAAACTCATCTTTGCAGAGAGGTGAGAGATATAAGCCTGGTAAAGATCCCTTGAAGTATTTGCTAATTCATTAAGTGAGTCTTTTAAAGCATCAAGATCTGTTTTCTTATTTAAGAAGGCATTGTAGACCTGATCAACTAGCTTTACGCTGTTATCGTAAGCATCGCGATAGTCGGTAATACTTGTTTCTGAAGACTTTATTTCAATATACTGCGAGTTAAGAGTTTTAAGAGTTTCAACTCTTGCATTTAAAAGATCACTCTTTGAAGTTGCAACAGAAAGTTCTGATTGGCGAATAGATATTCGGTTAAAAAATCCTGATCCACTCCATATAGGGATTGACATTGAGAGAATAGCGCTAAATCCAAAGTCATTCGTAGAAAGGTCTGCTGAGGTATTTGTAAAGCTTCGGATTTGACCACTAAAGTTTTCATTGTTTAGAGCATGGCCTAATTGAAAGCCTGAAATTTCGAGTCTTGGAAGAGGCATTATTTCTTTCCATGACGACTTTAAAGAAATTTTTGAACTTTCTAGATTAGCTTGTGCAGAAATAACTGAAGGAGATACATTAACTTTCTTTTTTAGAAGATCTTTTGCGAAAGCAATTGGTCGATACTCAAAAGCGGTCGTAAAGATATAGTCATTATCAAGAGGTTCTGATAGTAGAGCATTAAATGTTTGGAGATTAATCTTATAATCTTTTTCAGCACCGTTCAATGATGTTTTTGCTCTAAGCATTTCATTTCTAATGAAGAAAAGTTCTTGTTGATTTCTTGCAATACCTCTTATCTGACTTTTTAATTCGTAAAGAGATTTGAACTGGCTGTATAGATTTTGATAGCTTTCAATGGTTTTTTTCTGAAACACCAGCTGGTAATAGGTGAGTATGATTGAAAAAATAGTGGATCGCTTGTTTTCACGACGATCAATTTTACCAACATAATTATCAATCTTTGCTAGTTCAAGATTGTCCATGTCTTTGTAAGAGTTGAATACGGCAAATGGCTCAACTTGAACAGAAATTGTACCTGTTTCTGTCGTTTGAGAGTCTAATTCTGAATATGTGCGAGTTGTTAATCCATCTGATGCTGTTTTTGAGGTAAGTGCTTTTCCAGCTACGTAATCGCTACTAAAAGAGATTGTGGGTGTGTAAGTTGCATATTTTACTCTTTTTAAACTAAGGTCAGCTATTTGATCATCTAATTTCAATTTACGAAGTGAAAAATTTTGCTTAAGGGCTAGGTTGATAGCTTCTTTGACACTAAGTCTAATTTTTGTTCTACTCGCAACTGCTGTCGAGCTAAGAAGAAATAGTATTGTTATTAATTTATGCATCGCTATTGTTTGACCCTTTTTTACTATCTTCAGCTTGCACTTTATCGAGGAGTTTATTAAATGTATTTGCTATTGATTGAAATTCATCTCCAGGACGGAACTTCACTCTTCTTTTAAAGTCTTTGTTCTCTATCATTTCACGCATTGTCGACTCAAGCTTGAACATTGGCCCGGCAACTTTGTGAGAAATAACGACTCCAACAATTGCAGCAGCACATAGAAAAGCAACAGATGATATAATAAGAATGGTTATAATATTCTTTAGTTCTCGATAGAGAAGCTCTCTGGTCTCTGTTGTCATGTCAGAAAGATCGATTAGAATCGAATAGTTTTCATTGATATGAACATAGAAAACGTATGCGTAAAGGCATGTGAGTATAAAGCCTAACAGGGAGTTATATAATATGTACTTCAACTGATAACTTGGATTAATTAAATAGTTTTTTAAACTTCTTTGATTTTTTCCCATTTGTCTTCCTATTGTCTCTCGTCTCGAGAGCTTTTCTCTAGGCAATATCTAGCGTAGTTACTACATTTGTCCTCAAGTTGGTCATTGCAAATATTATTCTTTTTTAATTTTAGAGCTTGTAATTTATTTGTTAGAATAAAAATATTAGAATTAATTTTTACTCTTTTTGAAATATCGGATTGATATTTGGAGTAAACTCGTTTGTTTTTTACTAGTAATCTGAAGACCTTCTTTCTTTTCTTTAGAAGATTATTCATCATGGAGTATGAGT
>CAWUIU010000005.1:0-26759 GCA_963922285.1 uncultured Oligoflexia bacterium
CTATAAAAGCTTTCAATGTATCTAAAGTATCTATAATTGTAAAAACACTCAGGTTACAAATATCTAGATTGTTGTTTGATACTTCTGAAGCAACAGTAAAACTGTTCTTCATCTTTTCAAACTCCATTTCTTGTCGAAAAGTTTCTCTTTTATGCATTGACGTCGGAGCTCCAAATGATCCTAGTTGAGTTTGATTTGTTTTAGTAGATGAGTAGATGCTGAAAGTTAATAGTAATGATATGCAAAGCTTCGATATTATTTTCTGCATAATGTCTCCAATGTATTGTTTGTTTATTTTTTTTATGGTTTTTTTATCTTTGTTTGAATTGATTTTGCCAGCTTTTATGATCAAATGAAGATTACTTGAAAAACCGAGTAAGGATTATATGTAAAAAGAATTGACGATTTCGTTAAGGTATTAAAATATTATTTATGTCTTAAGAGGTTTAGGATTCTCCCGATACACGAAATTCAGGACAGTCTCAAATTACTAATCTATCGCTTTGACATCAATTCCATTAACCTTACACATTTTTGTAAAAACACCATCACCATCTTTTAACGTTCCGCTAAAGTTCCCGTCATAGATTTTTCCATGGCCACACATCGGTGATTTAGATTTCAAATAGGCTTTAGTTACTCGATTCTGGAGGGCAATCCTAAGGGCCTCTTTAGCACCTTTCTTATAATTTAGAGTTACATCTTTACCATTAATAGTAATTAATTTGTCTTCGACTTTTTCAGCGGGATCTCTTGGAGTTGTTAACCCTCCAAGTTGCTCAGGACAAACAGCGATATATTTGTCATCTTCTAATAATTTCAATAGCTCAGGAGCTCTTTTATGGTTACCATCGTAACGACATTTCTCTCCCAATAAACAAGCACTTACTATAATCATAACTCCATTTATCGCATATTAAGGACTTAGATAAGTCTAATTAACAGACTAGTAAATATTTTAGGGTAAATTGAAAGCGATTGGTCAATTTGGTAAAAATAAGTGTAAATACTTAAAAAGAGGCTAAATGAATAATATTTTATCAATATTCGCAGTTTTATTATTTCATGTATTTCTATTCTCTTGCGCTCAACCTGATAATAGCGAGTTTCATGAATTAACAAGAGAAAATGGCCCGACAATTCAAGTGTCACGTACTTCAGAGTCAGGGTTTAATTGTGCTGCAGATGATTGCCCAGAAGCAATTGTCATGGTGACAGATAAAAAGAATAAATCTCAAGTTTGTTCTGCTGTTATGATTGATCAAGATAAGTTATTAACAAGCTCGGACTGTTTCTCTAAGATTGCAAAATCATGCACAACGAATGTTTCAATTAAACGAGCAGATAATAAAGAGTTAGGTTGTAAAAAGATCAGAGTAAATAATAGCGTTGGTACGAGCAAAGAAAATAGCTATGGTTTTACTCTCATTCAGACTGATTCAAAAGTTACAAAAGATCAAGTTATGGAGTTCTCTGATTATTCATTTGATAAGTCAGAAGCTGTGAATGTTTGGTATTTTGACTACAATAAAAAGTCAAAAGATTATGATCTTAAAGAAAATCGTTACTGTCGAATGAGTTTTAATAATTTGTTACTGCCAACTCTACAAGATATGTCGATGAAGAATGTAACCATTGTAAATTGTCCAATTGAAAATCAAAGCAGTGGTCTTGTTCTTGATGGTAGTCAAAGATTATCGAGTTTAGTCTGGACAAGTATTAAGGCCAATAGAATATTTAATCACTTTATGGCCAAAAAGGGACGTAATTTAAATATTGCAAATACCGTTCACTGTATTCAGACTCAACTCTCTGAAGTTTATAGCAGAAGTGAATTTGTAAACCTAAATCGTTATTCAGAAAATACACTTAAAGGCTGTACAACGAGTAATACATTTCAAAGTTTAGAAAATCGTTATGGACAGATTGTTTACAATTCTAGTTCCCGAGATGAGGACGTTGTAAGATTTAAGGCAATCATTAATAATAAGATTAGGTTTTTTGAGGCTCACTATCCATCATGCCTTTTTAATGCAAATGTCATTACTTTCTATGAATCAATACCTTCTGTTGATCGTTATTTTGAAATAGATAGCATTGAAACAAAGAAGCTTAAGAGAGACTTTTTTAAAGTAAGTCGTCGCTCAAGCTTCCCTGGATATGAATTTACTATTCGTTACAAAGGTAAAAAATTAAAGAGTTTTAAATCTCGTACTTGTAAATAGAAACTAAAAAAGTACGTTAAACCAAGGTTTATCTTCTCTCTTATCACAGTCTGAAACCCAAATGTGTTTCTCTTCGAGATAAGCATTTATTCCTTGAATTCCCATTTCTCGACCAATACCAGACATTTTAAACCCACCAAATGGTAGACCTGGGTTTAGGAGATGGTACTCATTAATCCACATTGTTCCTGTTTCAACAGCTCTTGCTACTTTATTCGTCTCTTCAGAGTTTTTGCCCCAAACAGCTCCAGCAAGACCATAGTCAGAATCATTGGCTAACTCAATTGCTTCTTCAATCGTTTCAAACTTTGTGAGTCCCGCTACCGGTCCAAAAATTTCTTCTTTCCAGATTGTATTTTTTTGATCGATTTCAAAGATTGTTGGTTCAACAAAGAATCCTTGCTGGTACTCCCCACCAAGACGTTTTCCACCTGTTAGAAGAGTCGCACCTTCTTCTTTTGTCTTATTGATATATCCCATAACAGTGTTAAGTTGCTTTTCACTGACGAGAGGACCAAAACCTGAGTCTTTTTCACTTGTAAGGCCAATGTTGATCTCTTTTGCTCTTTCTACAAGACGAGTTTTAAATTCATCATAGATTCCAGACTGAACGAGAATTCTTGTTCCTGAGTCACATGCTTGACCTTGATGATAGAGAAATCCGTAAAGGGCACCATCGACAGCGATGTCGAGATCTGCATCGTTAAGGATTATATTTGCAGACTTACCACCAAGTTCCATGGTAGTATTTTGAATTCTAGTAGCTGCTCCTTTTAAGATTTCAGCACCAACTGCTGTAGAGCCGGTAAAAGCAACCTTTCTAATCTTTTTATTGTTGAGGAGAGTTTGACCTTCTTTAGCTCCACCAGTGATGATGTTAACAACACCACTTGGTACACCTGCATCTCTTAAAACTTCAGCAAGAAGGATTGCAGTCATTGGTGTCTCAACAGCTGTTTTTAAAACTGTCGTACAACCTGTTGCTAGTATTGGACCGATTTTCCATGCTGCCATAACAAGAGGAAAGTTCCATGGAATAATTTGAGCACAAACACCTACTGGCATTTTTGCAAGATAGTTCTTAGAGAAGCCTTCTCTCGTCGCTCTTTCATCTAGAGTTGGTTCATCATCAAGTTTTAAAACTGTTTTTGACATAACTTTAAAGAAACTTGCTGCATTGTGAACATCTGCTGCGGCCTTAGAAAAAGTTGAACCAGAATCCTTTATTTCCCAGCTGATAAATTCTCTCTTTCTCTCTTTTAAAAGATCACTTACTTTTAGTAGGATTTCTGATCTTTGCTCTTTAGAAAAGTCCTTCCAAGGACCATTGTAAAAGGCATTGTGAGCAGCATCGACTGCGTTGTTGATATCTGATTCACTAGGAATATGGATATTGGCAATTGTTTCACCATTACTTGGATCAATTGATGGAACAGTGTTGTCTGTTGTGATGAATTCACCACCGATAAATAGTTTTACGTCTTGCATGTTTTATCCTTCTATATTTTAAGTTTCTTTATCATTAACAATTTTCAAAGCTTACAGAGACACCTTGTCCTACACCAACACACATGGTTGAGAGACCTTTCTTTAAGCTCTTATTCTTATTCATAATGTGAGTGAGCGTTGTCACAATTCTTGCTCCAGAACAACCAAGTGGGTGACCGATACTGATTGCTCCACCGTTTAAGTTTACTTTTTCTTGATCGATACCAAGTTCACGGATACAACCAAGAGATTGCGAGGCGAAGGCCTCGTTTAATTCGAAAACATCAAAGTCTTTAATGTCATATCCAAATTTATCACAGAGTTTATTTGTGGATGCCACAGGTCCTAGACCCATGATGCTTGGATGTATTCCCATTGTCGCTCCACCTGTAATTTCCACAAGGGGAGTGAGGTTATGTCTCTTTAAAAAGTCTTCTGAGACAATGGCCAAGCATGCAGCTCCGTCATTCATCATACTTGAGTTTCCAGCTGTGACGCTTCCACCTTCTTTAAACACAGCTCTTAGCTTACCTAGTTTTTCAAGATTCGTGTCTGCTCGTGGTCCCTCATCCTTCGATACAATGATTTCATCTTTTCTTCTTTTAATTGTGATAGGTAGAACTTCATTCGTAAAAGCTCCTGATTCCCAAGCAGCTACCGCTTTTTTGTGAGAGTTAAGTGCAAAACCATCTTGGTCTTCACGTGAGATTGATAGTTTTTCAACCACTTCTTCTGCAGTTTGACCCATTCCAAGAAGAGGAAACATTTCTTTCATTCTCTTATTTGGAAAACGCCAACCAAAGGTTGTATCAAACATTTGTGAGTCTCTACCAAAAGGAGTTGATCCCTTTGAGATAACAAGAGGCGCTCTGGTCATACTCTCAGCTCCACCAACAAGAAAACAATCGCCAATGCCTGCTCTAATTCTTGCAAAGGCATCGATGGTTGCATCTAAGCTAGAAGCACAAAGACGATTGATTGTTGTTCCTGGTACTTCATATGGAAGGCCCGCAAGTAGAGAGGCCATACGAGAGAGATTTCGATTATCTTCTCCAGCTTGATTTGCACAACCAGTGATGACATCATCAATCTCTCTCATATCAAAATCAAACTGTTCTTTAAAGTCTTTAAAGAGATAGGAGAGCATATCATCAACTCTAACATCTTTAAGTGAACCACCTAGTTTTCCAATAGGTGTTCTTTTGGCATAGATTATATATGCTTTTTTCATAAGTTTTCCTTAGTATTTAAATGATTGCCTCTTTAATATAGCGACTCATGCGATATCGATTATCACCCGTTGCTTGATAGAGTTCTCTTAGAACCAAGGCAACCTTATCAAGACCAATTTTTGAAGCCCAATCAAATGGACCAAGAGGGTAGTTGACTCCATAGAGCATGGCCTTATCTATATCTTCATTACTTGCTAAGTTTTCTTCTTTAGCAAAGTAAGCTTCATTTATAATTTGTGAAATAATACGCGGGTAATTAAAGCAAATTCCTGGATATTTGATTTCTTTCGTTTTTAATCCAACTTCAGAAAGAAGAGTGATGAAGTCTTTCTTTAACTCACTAGATACTTCCTTAGGAAAGGCAATTTCATATTTTCCAGAAGGGGAAAAGAATGAAGCAGCAATAGCGCCATGTAAGTTAGGGGCTTCATTAAAGAAGAGTTCGACCCAGTTTATAGTCAGATCACTTAATAGTGCTCCTTCATAGATGTCTGAAAGTCTTTCAATTAAATCTCTCTTGGCATCTGTAGGAAAACAAGTGAAATCAAGAATCACTTCGGTGTTAGCAAAATCATTTCCACTAAGGGATTCGATATCATATGGATCGACAGGTAATACTTGGTACTTTGTCTCATCAAATGAATTTTTTAGATGATGATTTGAACTTGTAAGAATTGTAATACTATTCATAATGATAGAATCCTTGTCCTGTTTTCTTTCCGATTCTTCCGCTTTCAACCATCTCTCGTTGAATCTTATGTGGTCGAAATCTTGGTTCATAATAGTATGATTTCCAAACACTCTGTGTAACATCGTAATTGACATCAATGCCGATAAGATCCATTAATGTAAAGGGTCCCATTCTAAAACCACCAACTTCTTTCATGACAGAATCAATTTCTTCAATATGTTCTCTGTTTTCGTATCCAAGGATATGAAATGATTCACCATAAAAGTTTCTTGCCACACGATTTACGATGAAGCCTGGTGAGTCATTACAATGAGCAGGCTTCTTTCCTCTTTCTTCAAAGAAATTGTATAAAGAAGCAAGAAGCTCTTTGTCCACCCATGGAGTTTTTATTATCTCAACAAGCTTCATAATCGTTGCTGGATTAAAGAAGTGAAGACCCATGGTCTTTTTCTGCCTCTCTTTTGAAAGACTTCTGGCAAGGGTCGTAATTGGTATACTTGAAGTATTTGAGGCGAGGATACACTCATCTTTCATATGCTTATCTAGATTTAAGAAGAGCTCTTCTTTGATTCTTTGATCTTCAATAATTGCTTCGATTACCAGGTCCGCATCTTTTGCAAAATCAGACATTGCACATGACTTAATCGAGTTTTTAAATTCTTTTATTTGATCTTCGGTGAACTTCCCCTTGGATTGTAACTTATCCCAAGAGTCGTGGATCATTTTGAGAGACTTTATTCCCATCTCTTCGACATTGTCGGTAAGTTCGACTTCACATCCCGCTTGTGCGAACCATTGGGCAATTCCTCTTCCCATCGTCCCCGCACCGATCACAAGTACTTTATTTATATCCATATAAGTGCCTAGTGATAATTTCTTTTCATCATCTACTTTGTCAGGCTGCAAAAGTGTGAATTCGCTGTATATGGAATACAGCTCATCCAAACTTTCTTGCCTTCCGCGTATCTAATAAAAATAAATCATCATGTAAAAATTCCGTCTAGTTTTTTGTTTTTAGTTTTTTAAGCCTGACGACGATATTCGAAGCTTTAATAATCTCTAGTGGCGAGTAGGTTGATCTTCTTCTTTGTACTCTGGAAGAATAAGACCTGCTTTATCACACATCTCTTGAACTTCGTTTACAAAAGTTTCTCTGATCACCTGATTCGTTCTCTTCTTAAGTCCAAGGTTAACGTATAGATCATTTGATCTTCCTTTTGTTGAACCAAAAACATTCATCACCCTTGGCCACCATATATTGAGTCTCTCTTGTAAGAATTCTTTGTTCTCACCTTCAGATAAAATTTTTATCCACTTGTCTCCGTGAGCAAGGTGCATGATTTCTTCTTTATAAATCCCTTCGATTCCTTTTTTCCACGGTAGGTAACTCGAATCCAGAGTATCTTCTAACTGATGTCCTGCAGCTCTATCCATTAAAAAGTTAAAGAGAATAAAGTCTTCCCAATAATTGATTGGGTAGTAGAAAATATTTACTCTATAGTCTTCTTTTAATCTTTTGAAACCAATGTTGGCAGCGTCTTCTTCCATTTTGAATGCAAGTTCGCTTCCTTTAATATGAGTATCTACATCTTCTCCTAGACCTTTTAAAAGTCTATAGATAACTGAAGCATGTCTCATTTCATCTTTTACGATTTGAGCAACAATTACTTTTTCTTGCATTGTTGGTGCTTTTTCAATCCAAGGTGCATATCCTAGGGCACCTGAATATTCAGAGTCATGTTGCATCCATAGTAGGTTCTTTAGAGCTTTCTCATATAGTGGTGGAAGGTCTTCATCTTTATCAAATTTTCTTCCATTCTTAATTTCTTCAAATAGAGCTAAGTCTTCTTGCGTGTATTCACGTGCCATAACATTCTCCTTATTATTGTCCTTTAAAATTTGGTGTTCTTTTTTCAAAGAAGGCATCAAGTCCTTCTTTGTAATCCTCTGAGTTTCCTAGAAACCTTTGAGCATAAACTTCTCTTTCCATACTACTATTATAGCTTAGGTCTCCTGCTTCTCTAATATTCTCTTTAACTAATTGTAGAGCAAGAGGAGCCATCTGATTGATTTCTTTTGCCATTGCATAGGCCTTGTCTAAATATTCTTCATCGACAGCGTTTATGAGTCCGTAGTCGAGCATTTGTTCACTCGTTAATGGCAGATTAAAGAGGAAGAATTCCAATGCTTTCTTTGCTCCAAGTGCCTTGGTGAAAACATGAGTTGAGCCAGCGTCTGGACATAATCCAAGTTTAGCAAAACCAGAAACAAATTTAACTCCTGGCTTAGCAACTATTAAGTCACAAGCTAGAGCAACAGAGACTCCTGCTCCTGCACAAACTCCATTGATGGCACCAATAACAATTTTCTTTGAATTTCTAATGGCATTAACCACTGGGTTCCACTCTTCATTAAGAGTAATTCCCAGGTCAACTGGTCGGTCTCCCGCTTGGACAGTTCGATCGTTTAGGTCTTGACCAGAGCAGAAGGCCTTTCCTTCACTAGTGAGAATAATCGTCTTAACTTCTGGGTCACGATTCATCACACGGATGGACTTGATGATTTCAAATTTAGCATCTCTTGTAAGAGCACCATAAACAGCAGGGCGGTTAATCTTAATGATTCCAATTCCCATATTCGTTTCTGTTATAAGATCATTATAGTCTGACATATTAATTTCCTTGGTACTCTGGATTTCTTTTTTCAAGAAATGCTCTCATCCCTTCTTTTTGATCACTTGAAGCAAATGTTAAATAGAAGTTTCTTCGCTCATAATCAATGGCATCAGACTGGCTCATTTCATAAGATTTGTTCACGGACTCCTTTGCCAATTTGACGGCGACAGGAGCTCTATTAGAAATAATTGAAGCCAGTTCAAATGCCTCAACTTCAAGTGTTTTTGCTGGAACAACTTTTGCAACGAGACCCCAATCAAGAGCCGTATTAGCATCAATCATCTCACCTGTGAGGACCATCATCATGGCCTTTGATTTTCCAATGGCACGAGTAAGTCTTTGTGTTCCTCCTGCGCCTGGAGTCGTTCCTATTTTAATTTCTGGTTGTCCAAATTTAGCCGTATCTCCAGCTAGGATGAGATCACAACTCATAGCTAGTTCACATCCACCTCCAAGTGCAAAGCCGTTAACAGCTGCAATGATTGGTTTTGTAATGAGGGAGAGTTGTTGCCATGAACGAAAGCGATTATCGTTAATCTGATCAATAGGTGTTGCTTCAACCATTTGCCCAATATCAGCACCGGCTGCGAAAGCTTTTTCATTACCAGTTAAGACAATGCATCTTATATAGGGATCATCATCAAGTTGAATCAAAGCTGAAACTAATTCTTGCATGAGATCAGTCGATAATGCGTTTAAAACTTTTGGCCTGTTTAGTCTAACGAGCGCAATGTGTGGATAGTTTTCAATATCCTTATTTACAATGATATTTTCCATAAATTACCTTTAAATAAATGTTAGGCAATTTTAGAAAGAGTGGTACAGATTGGTAAGAGGCGCTGCGAAATTTATTAAATATTATGCGCCGAGACAATTTTGCTACGTCCAGCTAATTTCAATAGGGTTTTGACTGGACGTAATACAATAAAAACTAAAGCTTAGAAGTCTATTCGACATAAATCGTCGGAAGTCGATCCTCCCTTGCAATCACCAAAGTCGACATTAATAACGTGCCTTCTTCTTTTAGAAATAGAGCCTGTGTAGACAACATTGCGAATACAACCATAATGTCCTTCATATTTGACAGCAAATCCTTTACCAGTCACTATTCCACTCATGTGACCATCCCAAATATCATGATCGATCTTTGATTCAATAATCTCCTCACCGTTGGTGATTCGCATAGTATTTTCATTTAATTCTAGGTAGATATCGTTATCAAAGCCCAGTTGATTAGTCGTTGCCTTACATAGAATCGCGTAAGCATTTAAAGTCATTAATATTGTAAGTATTGTAAAAAATGATTTCATATCCTCTCCCTTGTTGTGGAGAAGATATGAAACTTATTATGATATATATAATGATTAATCTGTTTTGCTGCGATTAAATTAATTTATGATTGTACAAATTAAAGTCTTTATAACTGATCCACTTCATTGGTGTTGATAATATATGGATGATGTAAAATATAATGTAAGATTTTCATATTTTCAGACGTTTATGATAACTAATCTTTTTTGAAGGCTATTTGAAATTAGACAGTTGCAAAGTATTATAAATAAAAAGCTTCTCTCTTTACAAATTATGGATATAAAAAACATTTTTCATCAAAAGAATTTTGTTTTGATGAGTTTTAACACCATTTTAATGGGTCAGTTTTTATTTGATTCTTCATTTCTTCCTTTGTTCCATCATGACATTGACTGTCTAAGTCACATCTAACTAGTAGTGTTTGATAGTAGTTTAATGCCATTGTTAGATGTGAGTCATCTTGGCTTTGTTTTGATGATCAATCGCTAATTTAACACAATAAACAAGAGTATCCTGTAGTTTGGTTCTAACTTTGTTTGTTGTCGAATACTTTCCGCAATATCTCTGCTCTCTTGAAAGTACTTCTTCAGATTGAGCAAGTGTCGAAATACTCATTACGAAGATCAATGTCGTCATTAGTTTTTCATTTAAAACTCTACGTTTCGTTTTTCTTTAATAGATTAGTAAGAAACAACAGTTCCATCTAAAGTGATTGCGAAGTTACACGCATGACCATCTGTTGTTATGTATAATCCTGGTCCAAGTATTGTTAAGAATTGCTTGTTTTTACCGCCTGCATAGTGAGCGACGATTGTTCCATCAGCAAATCTTAGTAAGACCTCATCAAATCTTCCGTTATCGCCACAAGGGTCTATAAATTCAATAACCTGTGTAATCGCATCTTGACCATCTTGACCATCTTGACCATCTTGACCATCTTGACCATCTTGACCATCTTGTCCATGTCTGATGAGAACTGAAGAAAACTCTTGAGCTCCACCACATTTAATAAGAGCACCAGATCCATCTTCTAATTCGAGAACCTGACAACTATCTCCATCTTGTCCGTCTTGACCATCTTGTCCGTCAACACCATCAACTCCGTCGCGTCCATCTTTACCGTTTGTTATATAAAAAGAAGATCCATCACCACATTCTAGTAGTGCACCTTCTTCATCTTGAGTAACGATTGAACAACTCCCGTTTTGAACAAGTGTAATAGCATCACTATAAGTGTTTTCTTGATTTTGGAGGGAAGACTCAACTTCATTTAATCTGCTTGATAGAGTTGAGATATCATCCCCATGTCCACATGATACGAGTAAAAATGTAGCTGCAATTGTTAAAAGTATTGTCATTCTTTTCATATTTTGCCCTCCAAGTGTGTACCTCTATTACTTAAGCATAAATGGTGCCAAGTATATTACTTTGTAAATCACTAAAGTTTCATACGAGAGTAAGACTTTTGAGAACTTTGAATGTTGAAAGTTTAGACGGTGTCTGATTAATGAATAATTTTTACATGGTGGAGTGGATGATTTTTATACTCCCTAACCACAGTAAAAGGTTAGGGAGTTATTAGTTATGATACAATTATTTCTTCAGCAAAATGAACTGAGACGAGGTCTCCTGCAAATTGCATAGCATCTTTTCCACATGCCATATTTTCTGGTGACTTCATAGCAGCATTGAATGTTTCCTTATCAGCAAAGACAACTTCAGCAACCATGTGAAGAGTTGGCTTTCCCATTGGTGCTGCAAAGACTTTATTAAGTCTAATTTCTTTTACTCCAGGAACTTTTTGAACTAATGGAGTGTGAACTTCATTGTAGTGCTTTTCAAATGCTTCGACATCAGAAGGTACTTTATACGTTGCTATTAATTTATACATGACAGTCTCCTTATTTATATTTACGATAAATTTTTAATAATTCTAATGGGGTTGTCAAAAAGTCCATAAAGGTTAATTTTGAACCATCAATATCTCTCCACCCTAAAAGTGGGACTTCTACTATTGATTGACTTCCATGAGAGTAGGGATAGAGCTTATTGATGCGTGCAATGATTTCCACATCAAAGAACCACCTACTTACAAACGGATTATCAAAGGCAAAGAAAGCCTTCTTTTTAAATATCTTAGCTCCGCATTGTGTATCATAGACAGGAAGTTTTAAAATCATACTGACTATTGTTGCATAGATTCGACCGAGTATATGACGATAGAGATGTCGATTTATATTTGTTCCAAGACGGCGATGACGTGATCCCATTGAGAGGATAGTGTCACTATTTTCTAAGGGCTTTATAATTCTTTCAACTTCATTAAGGTCTGTTGATAAGTCTGCATCAAAATAGCCGCAGAGATCATAGTCTAGGTCTTTAATATGTTTAATCCCTTCACGAATAGCATTGGCCTTTCCACCATTGTCTTTAAGGTCAAGTAATTTCGCACGATCATGTTGTATAGAGTTAACAACTTCCACAGTTTTGTCCACACTGCCATCGTTTACGAATAATAAGTCAACTGATTCATTTCTTTTTAAAAATGTAAGAAATTCTTCAATGTTTAAACGTTTCTCTTCATTGTAGCAAGGGATGAGAAGACAGGTCTTACTCACTCAGATAGCCTCTTTTCATTTGATCTCTTTCAATAGCATCAAAGAGTGCTTGGAAGTTTCCTTCACCAAATCCATTGTGCTTCTTTCTTTGAATAAACTCAAAAAAGAGTGGCCCAACATATGTTTCGGTAAAGTTTTGAATAAGATATCCTTCTGGGTCACCATCAACAAGTAACTGGCGATCTTCGAGGTCATCAATCTTTTCTTCAACAGTAAAGTCTCTCTTAGGGATATCTTCGTAGTATGTATGAGGAATATCAAGAAACTTCACGCCTCTTGCGCGTAGGTCTTTCACTGTTGATAAAATATCTCCACAAGTTAGAGCAATATGTTGCACACCGGCACCATTATGAAGATCAAGGAATTCTTGAATTTGCGATTTTCCACCTTCTGCTTCTGGCTCATTGATTGGAATGATAACGGCACCATCGGCAAGTTGAACAACTTCTGATTGCAGACCAGTTTTGACTCCTTTGATATCAAAGTATCTTGTCACCTTGAATCCATAGACTTGCTTGTAGAAGTCAACCCATTTACTCATTTCACCTTTAGGTACGTTATTGGTTAAATGATCAATTCTTGCAGCTCGCGCACTTAGTGGCTTTGCTTCTCCATCTGACTCTAGTTTCGTTAGGTGAGGCCTAAAGTAAATTTTTGGTCTTTCAACGAATTCATTTTGGACATCTCCAAAACCTTGAATTCGAGCCGTTTTATATACACCATACTCACTTTCTGTGACGATGATATCTTGAACTTTCGTTGCGCCACGTTTAACAGCTTCGTTTATTGCATGTTCACAGTCTTCGACTAGAAATGAAATGGTGGAAACACCTTCACCATGATCATTGAAGTATTTTCTTTGATGAGAGCCTTCACTTCCTTCAACAAGGAGAAATCTAACTTGTCCTTGTGAAAAGAGCTCTTCATTTGTTTCTTTGTTTTCATAAGACTTTTCAAATCCAAAAGTATAGAAGAGTTCCTTTGTCTTCGTCTCTAAACTTGCACATGTAAATTCAAGATGATCAATAGCTAATATGCCTAACGGATTATCAGTAGAGATTTTTGAGTTTGCCATTATTATTTCCTTATTTATTATTTGAGAACCTTAAACTCGACTCTTCGACTGAGGTCTTTTTGGTACCTATTACCAACTTTTTTTAGCTCACTTTCTCCAAGCCCTTGAGTTTCAAGTATATTGATCTCAACACCATGTTCTTGCAAGAATTTCTTTACTGTTTCAGCTCTTTTTTTCGATAATTCAATATTGTAATCCTCTGCACCAATATGATTCGCATGGCCACGAATGGTAATTTTCGTGAAGTCGAATCGGCCTTCTTTTATGAGGCCAGCAATACTCTGTAATGCATCTTTGGCACGGATATCAATCTCACTTGAATCATGGGCGAAGAGAATTTCATCATCAATTCTTAAGATTTCTCGAACAATGTCTTTTTGTTTCTTCGTTAAGGTGTCAAAGTAAGGTCTCGTCCTCTTGGGATGGTATTTAAGTCCTAGTAACACTTTATACTCGTTACTATTGTACTCATCCATAAAGCCAAGACTAACTCCACCGTTTAAGGAGAGTGACTGACTATAATTATACTTCGTTCCCACATAGAGCTCTCCTGGGTTTTGATCACTATTGAACGGAAGGGTTCTAATGGTTTGAACTTCAGCAAGATAACTTAATTTGTCGTTGTAAGGATAGTGTGCCCCTAAGGCCATAAGTAATTTATCGCTATAATCAAGATCACGAATAATTGCATTTGAATTTCTTAGATAACCTAAGTTGGCGTTAACTTTAAAGAAGTAGAAGTCCCTCTCATATGCTAACTTTAGTCCTGCACCGTAGCCACCTTGTCCAGTGTAGTATTCTTCTTTACCTGTTGGAAGTTCTGTATCAAGGATCAGAGCAAATGAATTAATATTATTATTACCAGTCATTCGATACTTCATGGTTAGTTTTGTGTCACCGAAAACACTTTTTCTAGCACCCGATAGATTAACATCTGAAACAAATGATGAGACTCCAAGAAGGAATCTTGACGACGTTTGATAGGCAATACCAAAATTGTAATTATGCATATCTTCAATGATTGTTCCCGTCTTAAATGTCTTATTAGAATCTGTGGAAATGAGTGGATCATTGATATAGCTGTAATAAGTAGAAAAGATAAAACTATTCTTTTGTAATGAGTCTTTTGTAAGAGTATCTTCTGTAAGAAGATAAATTGGACTATGGGAGTGAGTTAGTAAATTTAGGTTCACCGCATAGGCCTGTGCCATTAAGAAAAGGGGAATAAGTATTTTCATTACTTGGCCTCCTCAAAAACTGCAATTAATTTTACGTTTTGTACGTAAGTATCATCACCAATCATAAATTGAAGAGTATCATCTTTCATCATGAGGGAACTAAATTCGTCCGCACTGTAGTCCAGAAGTGTGATAAGATTGAAGTACTCACCATCAGAATGATTCTTCTTTGCCCCTTCATCCCAGAAATCATTGATTCGCCACATGAAATTGGTTGTCTTAATGATGTCTTCACCCTCGATTCCACGAGAACCAAAAAACTTCTTATTCCAATATTTCAACTTCTTAAGCGAACGAAGTGGTTCTTTAAAGTTCATACCAACCGCTTGTCCTGAACATCTTGGATCATTAAGTAAGCAGAGCATCTCAGTTTCGAAATGGTAAATAAATGAAGTAAAGTCCATTTGTAAGTGCAGAGACTTTAATTTCATTCCTTGGTTAATTGCCGAACGATAGGCATTAGTATCAGTCTCAAAAAAGACCTGACGGTTTTTAACACATTCACCTTTTTGTCGGAAAAGACACCAAATAGCAGCTCGCGATTTTTCATATGTCTTCTTTCTAATAAGACGATAAGGTCTTTTACTTTTAGATACTTTAACTTTCTTCGCTTCAATAGAGACCTTATAACTTCCTGGCGCCGGCTCAGGTTGAGGATCATTCACTGGCGGAGGTAGTGTTACTGGAGTTTGTGGAGGCGTCGGATCACTAGGATCTGATGGGTCACTTGGATCACCAGGAGTTGGATCTGGATCGTTAGGTTCTGAACTATCGTCATCGCCAGTACCATCTCCCGGTACAGGATCAGGTTTTAAGACATCTGTTCCCGTTACAGTTGAAGCCAAGTCAGAAAGGCTTGGATTACCACATGACGCTAGGCATATTAGCGTAAAAAGTATAAAAATATTTTGCATAAAAGTCCCCAATAAAAATGCTAATTAAAGATAGTCTTTTCGTCTAGTAAGTTATTTTGGGCGAAGCACAAAGTGTTGGATATTAGTTTGAAATTCTAGACTTGAGGTATCTGGATCGGTAGAATCCCGACATGAGCTATCAAATTTTAAATGGAAACGAATTAATCATTCAAGGTGGTCTTGAGGCCGGCTTTTCACTTTATACTGGATATCCAGGATCTCCCTTAGCAGAGTACTTTAACATTCTCTATAATCGAAAGTCTGAATTACAAAAGAAGGGGATTCGTGTTGTCATTGCCAACTCTGAAGCCAATGCTGCGGCTATGGCGTCGGGGGCTAAGCAAGCAGGACGTGATTGTATGGTGGCCATGAAATCCATGGGACTTCACGTTGCCAGTGATGCTCTTTCTGTTGGAAATTTTGCTAATCCACATAAAGCACAAATGATTGACGGTGAGGAAATTTATCCAGGTACCGTCGTTGTGGTTGGTGATGACCCATGGTCAATGTCCACTTCAACAGCAGCAGATTCTCGTTATCTCTATAAACACTTACATATGCCTTTTCTTGAACCTTCAACTCCGACGGAATTAAAGGATTGGATTGAATATGCACTCCAAATTTCAAAGAGGACAAGTCTTTATCAAGGACTTCTTTTAACAACTCATATGGCCGAAGGTGGTGGTCGAGTAAAAGTTAAGGATCATAAAGAAGTTGATGGCGAACTTATCAATCTTGATCCTGCAAACTTTGATCTTTCTAAGAATGTTATGGTGCCACCGAATTCACTCATGGCAGATGTTTCGATGATCAAGGAACGTTTCCCAAAAGTTAGGAACGTCCTTAAGAAATTTAATCTCGATAAGACCTTTGGAAATCTTTCTAGTGAGACAGGCTTTATTACTTCAGGAGTTATCTTTGAAACTCTTAAGCAAGTATTAGAGGAGAGAGAACTCCTCGCTCATAGCTCTCTTTATAAAGTTGCTTGTTCATACCCTCTGGTTGATGATCTTCTAGTTCCTTACTTAAAAAGCTTAAAGAATTTAATTGTTGTTGAAGAGAAGAGAGGCTTTTTAGAAGGAGAGGTTCGCTCTCTTTGTCAAAAGTATGGTATTGAATTAACAATTGAAGGTAAGAATTTTACTTTCTCAAATGATGGTGAAGAAGGCTTTCCTGCTTATGGTGGATTAAGTTACGAAATAGTTAGTCAAAAAATTGAAACCCTAACGAATCAATACTTTAAAGGAAATTGTCAGGACCTTAAACAAGAAGCAAGAGGCTATGATGGAATTTTACCAAGAAGACTTCCGACCTTTTGTCCTGGTTGTCCGCACCGTGAAACACTTAGTCTTTTAAAAGATATAAGAGAATGGCTTAAGGATCAAGGGATTGATCTTATCACTCATGGTGATGTTGGTTGCTACTCACTCTCTTTCTTACCACCATTTCGTGAAATGCATAATTTATCGGCTATGGGGCAAGGTGGCGCTCTTGGTGCTGGAGTTGATTTGTTTACAGAAAATCCAAGCGTGGTCCTTATGGGAGACTCAACTTTCTTTCATTCAGGATTAACTGATATTTCAAACTCTGTGCAAATGGATCACGATATTACTTATATCCTTCTGGATAATGATAACACCGCCATGACAGGACATCAGATGACACCAAGTTCTGGTGTTTCCGTTGAAGGGAAGTCTCGTCCAAGACAGAGTTTGCTTTCAGTTGTTAGAGGTCTTGGTGTGACTGAAATTCATGAAGTGAATCCAAGCGATCGTTACTTCTATCAAAATAAAATGCGTGAATTTATTAAGAAGAGGGGTGTTAAAGTCATCGTCTCAAATAAAGAATGTGCCTTAACTTTTGGTGCACGATCACGTAAAGCTGAAAGAGACCAACTAAAACAAACTGGTGTTGTCGCTTCAAAGAAGTTCTATCAAATTAATACTCTCGCTTGTGAGGATTGCCGTGTCTGTGTTGATAATACCGGATGCCCTGGTCTTTCTCAGACTTTCGATGCTTACGGTACAAAGGTGACCATTGATCCACAGATTTGTGTTGCTGATAGCTATTGTACAAAATTAAAGGCCTGTCCTAGTTTTGAAATGGTCGAGGTCATTGATTATAAACCACCGGGCAGTTCAAAAGAGTATGACTTTAATTTCTTAGAGAGGTCTGAAAATTTACCCGAATACAAAGTGACTTTTGATTCGATTAAGAGTGAGAAAGCATTTCATATGGTAGTCACTGGCGTTGGTGGTTCTGGAATTACAACGATTTCAAAAATTATTTCAAAAGCTTCTGTAAAAATGGGTGGACATGATGATCTCGATCTTAAGTTCATGGATCAAAAAGGTCTGGCCCAAAGAAATGGAAATGTAACGGGTCATTTAACAATTGTTCATCAGAGTAAATCAATGGGAGCCGTAACTCCACTTGGCGGAGCTGATCTTCTTGTTTCAACTGATCTTCTTGATGGTAGTTCAAAGCTCGACTTTCTTTCAAAGAATGGTTGTGCGATTTTTGATAGCACATATCAAGTTCCACTTTCAATTCTCTTGGATAAAGAAGTTGAAAGAAATGCGACTAGTGAAAAGGATATTAGAGAAAAACTTTCTAAAGACGAACGGGTTATCACTCATAACTTTAAAACCTATACTGAAAATATTTTAGGTAAGTCCATCTATGCTTCTTCAATGATTCTTGGGTTTGCCTTTCAAAAAGGTCTACTACCATTTACCAGTACTGAATTAAAAGAAGCCATTTCTATGGCCATTAAAGGAAGTGAAGTTAGGAGTAATCAAAAGGCCTTTGATTTAGGGAGAGTCCTCGTTATTCGGGGTCGTGAAGATTTTGAATTTGAATATCTCAATAAAGAAAAGAAAACAGACTTTGTGGATCTTTGTCGTCAAAGTATTGCAGAGTCCATTCTCTTTTCAATTAAGAAAGACTATTTTATTGAAAACTTTAATAAGTATTTGAATCAAGCAATTACTAATATTTCATGGATTAAAAGAGAACATCACGCGCAAATTATTCATGATCTGTTTATTTTTGATCGTGGTGCTAATGTGGCGGAATTTTTATCGGCAGCAAATTCATTAGCAAATCTCTACAATGAAGAAGAAAGAGAAATTGCTTTTCGAACTCTTGCTAAGACTTACTTTGTAAAAGATGAAGTTTTCATTGCTCATCAAATGATTTCACCACTACTCAAGTATACCGATGACAAGTACTACCAAAGGCTTGGACGCAAGTATCATAAAACTCGTATAAACCGTCCGTCTTTTGATATCTTTGGTAAGAAGATTGAGTTTGATATCTCACCAACCAATTGGATGCTTGGAATCATGAGACATATGAAGATTTTAAGAGCTCTTCTTACTGGTTGGCATAAGAAAGAGAAGGAGATTTCGTTAAAGATAAGGAAGAATATTCTGGAACTCATTCCGACAAAGAGTGATAAGCGAATGGCGTTAAAATACCTCGAAAATATTAAGGGGTACCGTGAAATCCGCTATAAAAAGGCTGATGAGAGCTTCAAAATGTTAGAGAGCTTATCGTGAGAGAGAGTGTGTCAGCTATTTTTGTTCATGAGGATGAAATTTTTCTCATTGATCGACAAGCTAATCTTCGAGCTTTTCCTGGCTACACTTCATTTCCTGGGGGAAAGGTTGATAAAGAAGACCATGCTGAGAGCTTTTCTCAGTTGGACAACTTGATTATCAATAAAAGCTTTTCAAGAGAAGAGAGTTATATTTTAAATGCACTTACTCGTGAAATAAGAGAAGAGCTTGATTTTGAT
This sequence comes from uncultured Oligoflexia bacterium, assembly GCA_963922285.1. Classification (GTDB taxonomy): domain Bacteria; phylum Bdellovibrionota; class Bacteriovoracia; order Bacteriovoracales; family Bacteriovoracaceae; genus Halobacteriovorax_A. Next base: position 19,270 of record CAWUIU010000005.1, read on the forward strand.
ATCATTAATTCTTTAGTGAAAGGGAATATTTCTCAAGTGGATCTTCTTGGGGTTGCGATAACTCCAGACTTTAATCCTCATCGTTTTAAGAATTACTATGTAAAAATTCACTTACGTGAGAAGCCGACTTTTAAATTAGATGAGGGCGAAATAAAATCTGCCTATTGGAAAAACTCTAAGGATGCTTTCATGCAGTACGAAGCAGGTGAGCTGCTTGTGGTCCCCCCTATGATCACTATTCTCGAGCACTTATCAAATAATCTACATTCTCCGCAGGAAATTGACCCAAATCTTCAGAACGATGGAAGTGTTAATGTTCCACTTATCGAATCAGTTTGTGGTGTAAAGCAGTTACTGCCGTTATCAAATACATTTCCTCCTGCGAATCGAACAAATTGTTTTTTGATTGGAGATGAGAAGAAAGTTCTTATTGATCCATCCCCAAAAAATATAGAAGAATATGCAAAATTAAAAGCGACTATTTTTAATCAAACTAAGAAAGTTGATGTTATTTTTCTAACTCATCATCATCCAGATCATCATGAGTTTGCGCCATATCTAGCACGTGAACTTTCAGTGAGTATGATGATGAGTGAAGATACGCATACTCGTCTTTTGTCTAAAAAAGGTGATGATTATTTTAAAGGAATAAAAGTTAAGTTCATGTCTGAGGGAGATCTTCTAACAATTTCTAAAGGTGAAAAAGTTCATGTCATTCATACTCCTGGCCATGATGAGGGACAGCTAAGTCTTTTAAGAGAAGATGGAGCTTGGTGCATTGTTTCTGATCTCATTCAAACTGTAGGTACAGTCGTTATTGGTGGTGATGAGGGAGATATGAATAAATATTTTAAATCTCTAAGAAGAGTGATCGATTTGAATCCTCGTTTTATCTATCCTTCCCATGGAATTGCTCTTGGTGGTGTTGATAAATTAAAGGTTACTTTGGAACATCGTCTTTTGCGTGAGGCTCATATTGAAAAGTTATTGGCCAAAAAGCTAGACCGAGACGCAATGTTAGCTGAAATTTATCCTGATTTACCTGTAAGATTACACCCTTATGCTCTTTTAACAATTGATGCCCATATCGCGAAATTAAATAATCATGGAGCAGGTTAAGTCTCTTTTGTGCCAACTTTATAAGGTAGTCAAAAAGTGAATTCACTATATTGATTGCCTTGTTTTTTCATATGTTTACCTAATAATTTAAGTTTTTCATTACGTGATTTGAAGGAATTGAGTAAAAATATTAACAGATATACTAAAGTCTACTACTCGGATATCCGAAAAGAAAATGATGATGAAGAAACTTATTTGCACATTCACCTTTATTTTTACATCAAGTTTTTCACTAGGTAGTGAAAATTTAATTGCTGATAATAAAGGTATCGATTTCTTATCTGCTACAAGTAATGCTTTGTCTAATTTTACATTAGATCAAAATGGAGCTTTAGGTACTAATGTACTAGCAAGTCCTGTTCAAATTGACCCATTTAATGAGATTGATTCGTATGAATACTCATCTTGTCCTGTTCCAGATATAGTCGATACAAGTGATATTAACAATCTCATCGACAATATTTCTCAGAATTTATGTGCTGTAAGTAATGAGGGGATTAGTGATCCAACTGAGAAAACTGAGTTTTGTGCTTGTATTAGTGCAAAGAATGAACCTAGGCATATAAGATATAATGCAAATCACAATGCTGATGAAGAAAATGACAAACTAAGATCTGCACTAGTAGGTGTTTCTGCCGCCAAGGCAGTAGCCCGTTATCTTCAAGACGCGCAAATGTTTCAAAATCTTGATGAATTAGGAATTTATCGTAAAAAGAGTAATGGGTTTTGCTCCCCAGAGGGTGTGAAAAAGTTTTATCAACAACTCAAAACAAATACATCGTGTAATGTTGAAAATGAAAATTTTGAGTCAGCTGCTCTTGGTTTTGGGGATTTTGCTCTCGGTGGTCGAGATGGTATAGCTTTCTCAAAACTTAAAAGCTTTCAAGAGTTTATTGAAAATACTCATGCATATTCATCGTCAAAAGTCTCATACTTAGAGAAATTAGGTTTAAATAGTTTTGAGAATGCTGAACAAAAGTTCAGGTCTTACCTAAGGGATAAAGATAGTAATAATATTGATAAGAATAAGTATTCAAAAGAAGATATTGTCATTTTTGAAAACTTTGCCAAGCTAATAACGAAGCTTGATGAAGCAAGTATTCGAAATCTTATTGGACGAAGTTCCTCTAGCAATATTTCAAATGTAGAAATACTTTTTGATAAAGGCTTGCCTATTACAGAGCTTGCAAAAGATGTATATTCAAATAAAATTGATGAGTGTGAAAGAGCTTTTGAAAAAACCATACGGCTATGTTCAGATGTAAGTAAGAAAGACGTCTATAAGGTTGTACTTAATACTGAAAACGATCTCATGGACTCAGTAATCGATACTAATATCTTTACACTTTTAATGGCGTCGACAAGAGGGATAGGAGGGAGTGAGGAAGATCAGGACTTGACCCTCTATCGCTATGGAAAAGCTTTTTGCCAAGAGACATCTCATCCTGAATATGCAGAGGCTGATGCAAGATATAACGAGAATAAAAGTTATGGAAAGATGGACACTGAGCAAGCTGCATTTTTTAATGGTCACGCTCCTGAAGAGCGCTCTTCTGGAGGTGATTTTACAGGATCTTCTGGAGGGTCTATCGATGTTGTCGAAGGAAACTTTGAAACAGAGTCAATAAATGAAGCTGAAGCCCGTGAAAAAGAGATTGCTGATCGTGATAACACATTTGATAGTATGTTTAACGGAATGGATAAGATGATGGCACAAAAACCTGCTTATCAACAGTACCAATCGCAAATGACTCAGTATGATGCTATAGCAAGTAAGATTGATCTCGTTGAGAAGCTTGAACAAGCTCAACCGCAAGAGGTTCAAAAAGCTCTGCAGGTGAATCCTCAGATGCAAAATATGGAGGCGCAAATAGCGGCACTGAAACAGCAAGTAAGTGGATATTCTTCCGACATGCAGGAGGCACTCGTTCAGAGCAATGGGGAGAACAACGAAACAATTAAAAATTTACAAGCAATGATTGAAAGAGCAAATAAACAAATCGAAAAACTGGCCGTAGAGAAACAAGCTCTCGTTACAAAGGTTGCAAGTGGACAAGCAGCTGGCGATACACAAGAGGTGGTTTTCGATTCTGTGGAGTCGCAAGGTCAAAATCAGATAGGGGGGGATTTTTCACCAGTCCGATCCATAGGAGCAAGGTCAAGTGGAAATGCAGCTATCTTAAATCCAAACTCAACAAGTACAGGTGGTGGATCCATTAGTGTTGGTGGTGGTCAAGCTGCTATATCAACTGCAGAAAGAAATTATGCTGAAAATTTCTTAAAACTAAGATCTCAGGGAAGTGCAGGTGGAAGCTCTGAGGTTCTCTCGATATCAAATGTTGATAATCCAAGTGATAGTCGTCGTATTAATGAAGCTTTAAGAAGAGCAAATGCAAATGGTGAAGATGGTATCGTTATCGATTTAAATGGTAAACAATTCATCCTGCAGATTGAAAAAGAAGGGGGAATCCCTATTCTTGAAGGTGATTTTTATAAGTTCAAGAAAATTGCTGTGAGTAGTGAATTTAAGCCTAGTTCGGGTAACTTTGTTGAACAACCTCTTCGATCGCCTGCATCGTTAGATGAAAATGGTGAAGGTGAGAGATTACGCTATCATGGTCTTAAGTCTGCAATAGAAAGTGAATTGTAAGTTATTTGCCATAAATCCTAATTTCATTCATAATAGTATATAGAATATTCAAAGGGAATTGAATGCGTATCTTAGTACTAACATTATTTTTAGTTTCGGTTAATCTTTCTATTCAGGCGAAATTTAAAAATACCTTAAATTATTCACAAGCTGGTGATGTTTTCGAATTAATCGTCGGTCTTGGAAACGAAATTGGTAGTTCTAAAGATGGCACTTTAAAATCGTACTGGATAAAATCATTTGGTATGTCTAAAGAAGAGAAATCTCACATTGAGGACTTCAATATTATTCGTAACAAGTATAAGAAAAAGTTCGGCCCCTTTGATCAATTCTCATTAGCCTTTTATCGTTCTAATTCGGTTAATGACGCCTTAACAAAACTAAAGAAAGTTCTCAAAAAGAATGAGCTTGAAACCATTGTTAAGTCTTTGCGCGTTCTTAGAAAGAATGCTGTTAGTATTATTGGCCAGTCTTCAACTTTTAAAGGAAAAATTGCACAGATGGAAAAGAAGTACAAACGTATGGGACTTTTTAAAGCACATTCTGATGTTTTTCGCTTCTTTGGTTATAAGAAACAATTTCAAACCAAGGTCTTCTTTCAATGGTGGCCAGAAAATAAACCTTTTGAAGTACGCTACGAACAAAATATTGTTTTTATCAAGATGAATCCTCTTCTTGATATTGAAAAACTACTACCACCCCATCAAATTTCTCGTATGATGGCCAAGGCTCTCTTTTCAACCATGACTGATAATCAGCTTTCTAGTTTCAACAAAACAATAAATAGTCGTTGTAAGCTGGATGAGGTTAAAAAATCACTCTTTGTTGCAATGGGACCAATGAATTTTGAAGCAAAAGTTCAAAAGAAGAAGTTTGACCCTCAATCATTTAAATTCACTTCGAAGAGAGAAAAGCTTCTTTCCTTACTTTTCTTTGATCTCTACGAGCGTCAGTCTAAGAATCGTGAGAAATTCTTTGGTTCTTTTGTAAATAAAGTAGCCGATCTTTGCGCTCTTACAAATTAGAGCCTGAGCAGCGCATTATTTAACTGTATGCACTTTGACGTATCCGACCAAAATTATTAGAATTTTGCAAAATTTAATAAGGATTATCAGTGCAAAGAATTGTCTCAAAAGTTGATAAATCAACTCCTGAATATTTAGAAAACTTTAATCACTACGCGGGGATGAAAGACGATCTCCTTGAAAGAGTCGCTCATGTTTTTAAAGGCGGTGGAGAGTCTTCAGTAGCAAGACACCGAAAAAGAGAAAAGCTCTTACCAAGAGAGAGAATTGAAAAGATACTCGATCCTGGATCACCATTCTTAGAGTTAAGTTCTCTCGCAGCAACTGAAATGTATGGCATGGATATTCCAAGTGCAGGTGTTGTTACCGGAATTGGTCGTGTTCATGGAATTGAATGTATGTTTGTCGCTAACGATGCAACAGTAAAAGGTGGAACTTACTTTCCAATGACTGTTAAGAAGCATCTAAGAGCGCAAGACATCGCTAGAGAGAATCGTCTTCCATGTATCTACTTGGTTGATAGTGGTGGGGCGTTTCTTCCAATGCAAGATGAAGTTTTTCCTGATCGCGATCACTTCGGAAGAATTTTTTATAACCAGGCGCAAATGAGTGCTGCAGGTATTCCTCAGATTGCTGTAGTTCTTGGTAGCTGCACTGCCGGAGGGGCATATGTTCCGGCAATGGCCGATGAGTCGGTTATTGTAAAAGGTAATGGGACAATCTTCTTAGGAGGACCTCCTCTTGTTAAAGCTGCCACTGGTGAAGAAGTGAGTGCGGAAGATCTTGGTGGTGCCCAAGTTCATACTCATGAGTCAGGTGTTGCTGATCACTTTGCTGAAGATGAGATCGATGCCCTCGCCATCACTCGTAACATTGTTGAGAATCTAAATTATAAAGCAAAGGGTGCTCTTTCAGGGGATAAGAATCAAGCGATTCCTGAAGAGCCTTACTATGATCAAAATGAAATTTACGGAATTCTACCAAAGGATGCTCGAAAGCCATTTGATATTCGAGAAATCATCGCAAGAATTGTCGATGATTCTCAGTTTCACGAATTTAAAGAAAAGTATGGTGAAACACTTGTTTGTGGCTTCGCAAATATTTATGGACACAAGGTAGGAATTGTCGCCAACAATGGAATCCTCTTTAGTGAGAGTGCACAAAAAGGTGCTCACTTTATTCAGCTCTGTGGTCAGCGTAATATTCCTCTGGTCTTCTTACAAAACATAACTGGTTTTATGGTTGGTAAGAAGTATGAATCTGAAGGGATTGCTAAGCATGGTGCAAAAATGGTGACGGCGGTTTCAACAGTTAATGTACCAAAATTCACAATGGTTATTGGCGGTTCTTTTGGCGCTGGAAATTATGGAATGTGTGGACGCGCCTATTCTCCAAGGTTTCTTTGGATGTGGCCTAATGCACGTATCTCTGTCATGGGTGGTGAGCAAGCGGCAGGTGTTCTTGCCACAGTTAGGCAAGATGGTCTTAAGGCAAAAGGTAAGAGTCCTATGACAAGCGAAGAGGAAGCTGAATTTAAGCGTCCAATTCTTGAGAAATATGAAACAGAAGGTTCAGCCTATTATTCAACAGCAAGACTGTGGGATGATGGTGTGATTGAACCACATAAGACCCGTGAAGTTCTGGGCCTTGCGATTAGTGCAAGCCTTAATAAAGACATTGAAGACACAAAGTTTGGTGTCTTTAGAATGTAGGAAAAGAGAATGAGTGATTTATTTAAAGTAGAACGTGCTGAGAGAGGAATTGTTACTGTAACTCTTACTCGCGCTAAAATTCATAATGCTTTCAATGATGAAATGATTGAAGGGCTAACAGATACTTTTAAGGAATTAGGATCAGACGACAATTGCCAAATCATTATGATTACTGGTGAAGGGAAATCTTTCTGTGCGGGTGCGGATCTTAATTGGATGAAGAAGATGGTGGACTACAGTGTTGAAGAAAATTATAAGGACTCCATGGCACTAGCGACTCTTTTTGAGACCATTGATAAATGTCCAAAAGTTGTTATAGGTAAAGTTAATGGTGCTGCCCTTGGTGGTGGAACTGGCTTAGTTGCTGTTTGTGATCATGTTATTGCTCATGAAGATGCACTTCTTGGTCTTACTGAAACAAGATTAGGTCTTGTGCCAGCGGTTATCTCTCCATACATCATTAGAAAAATTGGCGAGTCTAATGCAAGAACACTCTTTCTATCAGGAAAGAGATTTGATGCTAAAGAGGCCATGAGAATAGGACTTGTTCACCAGGTTAGCCTCGATCGCCATTTTGAAAAAGATAGCGAAGAGTTATGTCATGAATTCCTAAAATCAGGACCTGAAGCGAAGGCCGTGGCAAAAGAGCTTATTCAAAGTGTTACGCGTTTAAGTGAACCTAATGATTATATGGATTATACATGTAAGACAATCGCAGGCAGACGTGTTTCAAGTGAAGGCCAAGAGGGAATGAACGCTCTTTTAGAAAAGAGAAAACCAAATTGGCTTAACGACTAAGTTTTAAAGGAAGAAAAATGGAATATATATCAATTAAAAAAGTACTTATTGCTAATAGAGCTGAAATTGCTCTAAGAGTTATTCGTACATGTCTCAAGCATGGGATAGAAACGGTTACTCTTTACACCAGAGAGGAAGAACAATTACCTCAGCGCTTTGCTGCTGATGAAAGTATTTTTCTTGAAG